>NZ_JAGTTT010000013.1:0-67004 GCF_018223505.1 Anaerostipes sp. Marseille-Q3525 | reverse complement strand
GGTTTTATAAACATGCACAATTCCACTACAATTCAAAATAACTCATCAACCAAATTTTTTAATGATTTTTCAAATAGGATTTTTAATTTTTTAAATGATTCTAAAATTATTTCCGAAAAAAAATATGAAACAAATTTAAAATTAATCGAAAATGCTAAAGATATGTCTACTAATGAAAAACTTAATGCAGTAGCATTAAACCATAGACTTAAGAAACAAGAAGATTATGAAAATCTAGCTTTATCATCTGTCATAAATCTAGGCTTATTTGTTTGGTCTTTAATATCTGAGCAATAATCATATAAAACATGATATTTAACAGCTTAACTTTTTTGTTTAGTCACAAAAAAAGAAGGAGAGACTTACAGACTCTCCCCTGCCTGTAGACTTCGCGAGTTTCTACAGAACGATCATTTCAACTACACAATCTCATTTTTAAATTATCAATACTTCCTACTCCTCCGTCTTAATCGAACTAATCACCACATCCCCCAACTGGCACCCCACCTTCCGAACCACAATATCCTCAATCTGACTCCTCTCAACCTTAGAGAGGCCTTTTTTATTAACAAGCACATCCACCTTCCCATTAGTAATCGTAACAATACTATTCAAAAATCCCTTAGCCCCCAGCAGATTCTCCGCCGCCGTCTCCATCTCCATCTGCTCTGACAGCATCGCCAGTTTATCCACCGCATCCTGTTTCACACTATCTTTCACTGTCTGATTCTTAATAATCTCTTCCAGTGTATCCTTCGCCTTGCTATGTGTCTGCTCCCTCTCTAATTTCGCTTTCGCCACATAATTACTAACCTGAGCATTTGTAAGCACCGCTTCTCCAACATCAGTCACGTCATCGGTTACTGCTGCCGCACTTTCTTTTGCCACATTCTTTGAAACTGTCTTCGTCTTGCCATTCTTCGTCCCAGCCGATTCGTATTTCTGACTATAATTTACATACCCTGCAACAGCGATCACAACCGCTAAGGTCATGATGATCATCTGATTTTTCTGAAATACTTTTTTCATTGTTAGGAATCCTCCATTTTTAAGACTTTCACTTTATAAGATGAAATATGAAATAACACAGAAACTGCTTCAACGATCTGATTCTTTATAATATCATTCCCGCCGCCTTGGGCGACAACGACCACTCCTTCGACAACTGGTTCTACTTCTTTGATCACGTATGGAACTTTTTTTCCATCTTCTTCGACTAAGACGGTCTGTTCCTCTTCTTTGACTGTTTTTTCTTTTTCACTGCTACTTTGTTCGTAGGGACTGTCTTTATTTACGACAGCCTCTTTGGATGAATTAACGGTGATCATCACTTTTACTTTTCCGACTCCTTCTACATGTTTTAATGCATTGACCAATCGTTTTTCCTGCTTTTTCACATAGAGATCCGTAGAATCTTCTTTTGCTGTGGTTTCAGTGCTTTGTGCGTTCTTCTTTGTCTTCCCGGATGGGATGCTTACGATGATCAGGCTGATGCCAAGAAGTAAGATCAGGCAAAGTTTTGGAATGCCGATATTTTCGATCAGATGTTGTAGTTTTTCCCTCTCTATCATATTTCTTCTACTCACTTATATTTATATTAGATTCCTTCATATTATAGAAGTTTGAAATTGCGGTTTTTAGTTTCTTTGTATGACGAAGCTTGTCTGTTTTGATATCGATCTTTTCGATGGTTCCTTTTTCATTTACCTGTGAAGTGATGTTTAATACTTTGATATCGTACTGTGAAAACAATGTTGTGATCTGTTCTTTGATCTGATTTTGTTTTTCTTCTTTTGCACCATCTAAAAATGCAGGGTTATTTTCTCCTTTGACTGCGGTGGAGATTGCCTGTGTTACGATATCTTCGTTGGATAAATAATAGGAAACTGGCTGCATCATCAGGGAGATGAGCATAAATCCTGTCATTAACCGAACGTATGGCCGGTAGATGCTTTTGTCGCAGAGCTGATCGATCAGTGTTGTTAAGATCAGAAAAAATATGATCATTTTCAGATAATCCATAATCCTTACCCCGCATAATAATTGACGTTGGTTGAGAATGCAATCAATGCCACGGATAGGATAAATAACAGTGCCATCGTAAAGATCATCGAAAGCATTAATTTTCCGCTTTGAATGACTGCATCCATCGCTCCGGTGATCCTTTTGTCGGATATTGGCTGGATCATGATTCCTGCCAGCAGATAGGTAAGAACAACTGCTGTGATCTCTATGACTGGTGGAACGATGATCACGATCAGTACAAGGATTCCAACGGCTCCGATGCTGTTTTTGATCACAACTGCCGAACCGATGACCATGGTCATGGCTGAATTCAAACCACTTCCGATTCCTGGAATGGCACTCATTCCTTTTTGGAGAACTGTATTTTTCATGGAATCAACGGCTGGAAGGATCATCGACTGGATCAGCTGGACTCCTAACAGGACACTTAGGAATCCTTTGAGCAAAAACTTGATCACACCTTCGAGCGTTTTACATAGTCTTGAAAAATGTTCTTCTTTTGATATATGGTTGATGATCTTTAAGACAAATAAGATCTTGATCATCGGAAGTAATACAACATTTATAAGGGTTGTCATTGCATAGATCAGCAGAAGATAGAATTCATAAACTGTCGTTGATGTCGTGATCCCGGAAGTTGAGACAACAGCCAGTGAATATGCCATGATCATTCCTTTCATATAATCTGCCATTAAGGTAACGAGCTGTGTCACTGTTTTGTTTAAATAAAAAAAGGAATGTACCATGACACCGCATAGGATCACATAAGTAATATAAAATGCACTATTGGCTGTGCTTTGCTGAAAAAAGGAATCGGACAGATTTTTAAAGATGGCTGCGGTAAATGCGATCAGAAGGATTTCTCTGATCAGGTCTTTTTGGATCAACATACGGTTTAAAAAGACCTCTTTCATTTTGGCTTTGATCGTATGCAGAACACCTTTTACATTTCCGTGGATCAGCTGTTTTACTAATTGTGTATAAGATAGATCGATCTCTTTGTCTTTTAAGGTGTTTTCCACATTGGTAAACATATCTTCGTTGAGTTTTGTTTCTTTAGCTGAGATATCATTTGTTCTAGTAAGGATCAATAAAAACAGCAGGGCCAGCAGGAATATTCTTTGTTTCATGTGCCATTTCCCAATAGTTTCTGGATCGTTCCAAGCAGCGATTCAAAGACTGGAAGTCCAACAATCAGGATCGCTAATTTTCCTGCAAACTCAATCTGCTTTGCAATCGATGCCTGTCCTGCGTCTTTGCATATGTTGGATGCAAACTCGCAGATGAAGGAGATACCGATCAGTTTTAAAAGAATCTGGAAATAACTTTTTGGGATTTTGGAATAGGATCGGATCGTCTCAAAAACTGCTAAAATCTCTTCCATTTGTTTTAATCCATACATTGCCAGAAGAATGCTTGAGATCACTGCGATCACGACTGCGATTTCTGGACGGATCGTTTTGATCTTCATGGCGATCAAACTTGCAACGATCCCAAAGACTGCGACTTTTATCATCTTAGTATCCGCCTCCAATCTCTAGGATATCGTAAAAAGTGTCTGAACACTTTCAAACAGATCATAGATATACGGAATCACCCAGCCAAGAACAAGGATCAGTCCTGCAAGTGTGATCAAAAAAGCCTGTTCGTCTCTTCCGGAATGTTTTAACACCTGCACAAGGATCGTTACAAGAATTCCGACGGCTGCGATGCGAAAAATGATATTGACACTCATAACTCCCTCCTTGTCATAAAATGATCGCGATGTATTTTATAATAAAATGATCACGATCAAGACACTTAGTGATATTCCAAGACTTCGATACATTTTACAGTTTTTTACTACTTGATCTTTCATCAGAAAAATCTGGTCATCGAGCTGTTCGATCGTTAACAGGATTGTTTTTTCCTGCATCTGCTGATCCAGGTATCCGATCGTTTCTCCCATATTTTTTAATATTTCATAAAACTTCGGTTCGTAGATCACCTGTTTTAATTTCTTTTCAGCTGCCTGCTGCCATACTTTAGCAAAGGATTCTTCGCTATGTGTCTCTAACTGTTTTGCCACGTTTTTTAGGAATGGCTGGTATTCTTTTTCTGTTTTTGTTGATATTTTTAATACCGCTTCTGGAAGCGGGGTAAATCCATAGCGGATCTCTCCTTGCAGAAGGTATAACATTCGTTTGATCGCAATTCCTTGTTCCAAACGTCTTTGTTCTTTTGCGGCTTTGTGAAATCCAAATCCGATCCCTGCGAAAATGACGATCAGTGATCCTAATACTTTGATCAATTTAGTACCACCCCGTTTTCATCCATGATCTTTGTGATATATCCTGGTTGGTCTCGCTGTTCTAAGATCACGTAGCGTTGGAACATTTTTTTGTTGATGATCTCTCGCATATAGGGATTCTTAGATAAGGATTCCTTATTCTTTCCATGAGCGGTTGCTAAAATGCTACATCCGCGGTAGGCACAGAAAAATAAAGCTTCAACATCTTCTTTGCTTCCGATCTCATCCACAGCGATCACATCAGGTGCCATGGATCGGATCAGCATATTCATTCCCTGCCCTTTTTCACATGCATCCATAACATCGGTCTGGATACCGAGATCATTTTGGGCAACACCTTGATAACATGCTCCGATCTCGCTTCGCTCATCGACAACGCCGACGGTCTGTCCTTCATCGGAGATTTTTCTTATCATATCCCGGAGTAATGTTGTTTTTCCACAGCCAGGTGGTGAAATGATCAGGGTTGGAATGAGTTTTCCCATTCTGGTGCATAGCGAATATAAGGTGTCTGCGCATCCTTTCACTTCATGTGCAACGCGGATATTTAAACCGGAAATATGTCGAATTGTTTTGACTTTGTCATGGTCCATGACAACGGTTCCGCAGATTCCAACTCGGTGTCCGCCTCGGATCGTTAAAAATCCTTGTTTTAACTGTTCGATATAAGCATACATCGAATAGCTGCTGATATATTCCATGGCTTGTCTGATCTCTTGTGAGGTTACGATATGTAATTGTTCTTTTCTTGTTGTGATCTTTCCCTGTTCAGATAGATAACAGGCTTTTGATCTGTATTTTAAAATGACTGGCTTTTGAATGCGCAGGCGGATTTCCTGAAGGTCGTCCCAGTTGATGTCTGCCTGCTTTATGATGGTTCTGATATGTAATGGAAGGATTCCTAAGATTTCTTCCTCTTTCATAAATTTAAAAACACCTCCCCATTTTGGTATAATCCAAATATATGTGATAGAAGGTGTTTTTATGAATATTGTTTTATTTTTCTTCGTTTATTTTTTCTTCTGATAATATGGTGCGATCTGATCAAAGGATTGTCTTAACTGATACTGGAAGTTATTTTGTTTGACGATATTTGTCTTCTGGGTGACAAACTTGTCTAACTTCTGCATGTACTCTTCTTCTGTGACGGTTCCTTCTGCCACGTAGGTTAATCCTTTTTCCCAGCTTGCAGTTAAGGTTGGGTTTAGGAGTGATCCAATGGATGCACTGACAACGTTTACGATCATCTCTCCAGTTAACGTTGGAGTTACGATCTGTGTCTTTTTATTTAATGCGATGTATTTATTGGACACAAGTTTCTTGACAATCTCGGCTCTTGTCGCACTCGTTCCGATTCCGCTTCCTTTGATCTGTTCTCTTAAATCTTCATCTTCAATGAGCTGTCCTGCATTTTCCATGGCAAGGATCAAAGAACCTGAGTTGTATCGTTTTGGTGCGGATGTTGTTCCATCTTTGATCTTGTATTCTTTGACTGGTAGTTTCATACCTTTCTTTAAAGATGAGATCGCATTGATCTGTTCTTCTGTTAATGCAACTTCTTTTTTCTGGCCGCCCATTCCAGTCACTTTTAAGTATCCTGGGTCTTTTAGCATCTTAAAGTTTGCAAAGAATGCTTCACCTTTGGTCTGTGTCTCTAATTTGATTTTTAGATAAACGGCTGGCGGCATAAAGATGCTTAGGAATCTTCTGGCAATCACATCGTAGACTTTCTGTCCCATCTCTGAAATTCTTGATAAACTGTTTACCGCATGTCCAGTTGGAATAATGGCATAATGGTCAGTGATTTTTTTATCATCGACATATTTTGTCTTGATGATTCCTTGGTATTTCTTGCCTTGCATGATCTCATTTGCAAAACCTGATAATGGGGCATAGTTGTTTAGTCCGCTGATGTTTTTGTAAATCTCCTTAGCCACCGCACTGGATAAGACTCTGGCATCCGTTCTTGGGTATGTAACCAGTTTCTTCTCGTATAAATCCTGTACGACTTTTAATGTCTCATCCGGGCTTAGCTTGAATCGTTTGGAACATTCATTTTGTAATTCTGCCAGATTATATAATAATGGTGGATTCTTCTTTTCCTGTCGTTTGGAGGATGATACAACGATTGTCTCATTGTTGCTGCCATCTTCTAAATATTTGATAAATTCCTGTGCATCTTTCTTATCCAGGAATCCATTGTCTTTATATAACTTGTTAGATTCAAAGTATTTTGATCCTTTGACCGCTTTCCATTCCGCTTCTACCTGAAATCCCTGACAGTCAAAGTGTCCTAAGATTCTGTAAAACGGTGTTGGCACAAAGGTTCGGATCTCTCGTTCTCTCTTTACGATCATTCCGAGAACGCAGGTCATCACTCGCCCGACGGCTACGACTAAGCTTCGTTTTTGATTTAAATAGTTTCCAAGGGTCCAACCGTATTTGAGTGTCAGAACTCTTGAGAAGTTGATTCCCATTAAATAGTCTTCTTTGGCTCGCAGGTATGCGGCGGCTGCTAGGTTGTCGTATTCACTTAAGTCTTTCGCTTCTTTTACCCCGCGGATCACTTCTTCTTTTGTCTGGGAGTCGATCCAGACACGTTTTTTCTTCTTGTCTTTGCTGACATTTGCCTGCTGGTCTACTAGGCGGTAAATGTATTCTCCTTCTCGTCCGGAGTCAGTGCAGACGTAGATCGTATCGATATCTTCTCGGTTTAGGAGTGATGATACGATATCAAACTGTTTTTGTACTCCTGGGATCGTTTCATATTTAAATGTATCTGGGATAAATGGAATGGTTTCTAAGTCCCATTTCTTCAGTGCAGGGTCATATTGGTCTGGATAAGACATGGTAACTAAATGTCCGACGCACCATGTGATGACTGCCTTGTCTCCTTCCATGTATCCGTCTCTGTTTTTTGCATTTATATTCAGTGCCGCTGCAAATTCTCTGGCGACACTTGGTTTTTCTGTGATAAATAGTGCTTTCAAAAAAATACCTCTTTCTAAAAGTTTTACATAATATTATATCATATTGCTTTGAAACATGATATAATAAATTTTGATTTATGGGATTTTAAAGGATAGGTCCCATTTTAACTTTATATGGAAAGGATGATATAAATGTTTTTAAATGAAGCAACAAAACTTCGTGCACAGACGATTATCAAAGGTCTGGAAAAGAGAAATATGGAGGGTGTCTTCTGCGAGACAAAGGAAGATGCACTTGCGAAAGCTTTAAGTTACATAGAAGAAGGTTCTTCTGTTACTTGGGGTGGTTCCATGAGTATTTCTGAAATCGGTTTAATGGATGCAGTGAAGAATGGTAACTATGAAATCATTGACCGTTCTGTTGCAAAAAATTATGACGAGCAGCGTGAGATCTTTTCTAAAGCAGTATTAGCTGATTACTATCTAATGAGTTCCAATGCGATCACGCTTGATGGTGAACTGATCAATATTGATGGTACTGGTAACCGTGTTGCATGTTTAACTTATGGACCTAAGAATGTGATCATGATCGTTGGTATGAATAAGGTTGTCAATGATGTAGAAGATGGTATAAAGAGAGTCCGCAACTTTGCCAGTCCTCCAAACACTCTTCGTCTTGGACTTAAAACTCCTTGTTCTATGACTGGTCGTTGTGGTGACTGCTATGGTGACACTTGCATCTGCAGCCAGATTGTTGTAACACGTCGTCAGAGTGCTGCAATGAGAGGCCGTATTAAAATCATTCTTGTAGGAGAATCTTTAGGATATTAGATTTTTCTTAATAACTACATAAAGAGAGAACTTTTATGAAATCTAAAAAAAATTATATTTATTTTTTGTTACTCGCTGTTTTTATGATACTCGTCCATGTTTATATAAAACCTGTTTTCGGAGATGAAATTCATTTTCGGGCAAAACTGATCAGCTATCATTATGATATTTTATCGCTTCTTAAATGGCGATGGATGAATTGGAGTTCGCGTTTTATTCTCGAATTTCCAATGTATCTTATGGCAGTCCTGCCTTCTATTTTATGGAAGATCATTGACTGCATCTGTTTTATAGCAGTATTTTATATGATATCCATATATACAGATAAGAAATTATTTTTGCTGACTTGTATTTGTTCTTATCCGCTGATCCATCTTGCTTCTGCTGGATGGATCGCAACAACGACAAACTATTTGTGGCCGTTTACAGCTGGACTTGCTGCTTTTTATTTGTTTATGAAACTTGTCAGTCAAGCTGACTTAAACGTTCCACAATTTCTTTTATATTCGTTGTTATTGATATATGCCGCAAACAGTGAACTTATTTCCTGTCTGTTTTTATTGGCGGTTTTGTTATTCTTTGTTTATGATCACCTATTTTATTATAGACGCCGACTGATCAAAAATCGAAAGGTTATCATCTGGTCTCTTCTGCTATCGATCGCAGGAATCGTTAATGTATTGATCTGCCCAGGGAATCAAAATCGAATTGCAAAAGAGATTACACAGTGGATGCCTGATTATGCACAATTATCATTTTTCAGGAAATTGCAGCTTTGTGTTGTATCAACGATTCAACATTTTACTTCTATTCCAAATATGATCTTTCTATTGTTAGGTTTTCTTATTGCATGTATCATAATTTCGGATCAGCGTTTCAATCTGTTATATAAACTGATCGGCACAGTTCCTTTTGTCATCAGCTTATTATTGACCGCATATTATGGCTGGTTTAGCATTTTGAAAAAACATAATCTAAATTATGTGCTTCCAGAAGTAACAATGAAATCATCCTCTCAGATTCTTATGCAGATGATTCTTTTTGTATTATCTGTAATCTATCTTATCTGTATGTTGATTTCTATTTTTTACATCTTCCGTGATGACACAAAATATGGAGTGAAACAATATGAGCAAAGTTTCTGTCTCGTTAGTATTTACTTTGGTGGACTGATCTCGCGTTTTACATTATTATTCTCTCCTACGATGCTTGCATCTGGAACACGTATTTATTTTATTTTCTATATGGCACAAATATGGATCTTATCAAAATTATTTGAAAAAATAAAAAGTCAGCCACTTCGTATTTTATGCTATATCATATGCATTGCAGGAATCATAGTCAATCTTATTATGCTTTATATGTTACAGCGAAAATACGTCTGATGCTTTAGATTCTGAATAAAAAGTAAGCACTGATATGGTATATATTACCTGTCAGTGCTTGTTTTTTTATAACAATCATAGTAAAATCAAACTAGATTATGACATATTTCGACATTTATTATAACAATTTTGATTTTATGAGGTTTTTCTATGATTTATGATATTTATGATGCATCCATACATTCTTATCCTGCCGGCAGACTTAGTGATGGTGTTTCTTTTGATCGAAAGATTCTTGAAATCCGACAGATTCCTGGTGGATTTTTATTTCCGCGTATAAGTTGTCATTTTGAATTTATCTATCTTCTCTCTGGCACTATGGAATTTCGTATCCGCCAAAAGGCTTTCTTGGTATCTTCCGGTGAGGGATTTTTTATCAACATGAATGAGATTTATTCGGCTTGTACTTATCAATCTTATGACTGCCACTTTGTCATTTATCGTGTTTCACCATCCGTCTTATTTCAGACCGAAAACAATCCTTTGTATCAGAAATATATCCGACCCCTGATCGATCAGCCTTCTTTTGGATACCAGACACTTGTACCAAAAATTCCTTGGCAGAAATATATTCTTGAAATGATTCGTAAAATGAATGATATCTGTGACCGTCCTGTTGATGGTTATGA
Organism: Anaerostipes sp. Marseille-Q3525; assembly: GCF_018223505.1. Taxonomy (NCBI): domain Bacteria; kingdom Bacillati; phylum Bacillota; class Clostridia; order Lachnospirales; family Lachnospiraceae; genus Anaerostipes; species Anaerostipes sp. Marseille-Q3525. The sequence continues at coordinate 56,914 of NZ_JAGTTT010000013.1, read as the reverse complement.
ATTGAAGATCAACCATTTTGTAAACGAGATCTTTTATTATATCTTTCATAATGTGAATCTCTCCAAAGAACTGTCCTTAAAAGAATCCAGAGATTTGGAACGTATGAAAGATGTGATGATATATCTCAATAAAACGATCGACCAAAAGCATACACTCGCTGATATTGCTTCTTACTGCCATCTAAGCAATAGTGAATGCTGCCGACTCTTTCAAAGAAATGTTCATCTAAGTCCTGTGGATTATCTGAATCAGCTTCGTATTCATATGAGCTTGTCTGAGATCATCAAACATGAGAAAAAGATAACAGATATCGCTAAGATGTATGGTTTCTCTGGCAGCAGTTATTTCTCTGAAATGTTTAAAAAGACCCTCGGCATAACGCCAAGAGCCTTTTATAAATCTGTTCTTCAGCAACAAACTCTTTCTTCTAACGCTGATCCCATTCACGGAAGGCGATGAATTTCGTCTTCCAAAGAAGGCTCAATGCTGGTGTTAATGCCCAGATCATCTTTGTCTCTTCTTGCATGATCAGATCGATCTTTAATATCCCCGCATACTGAATTACCAGTAGTAACGTAAAGATCACTAGTAATCCATATGCAACAGAATAAGAATTATGCACTTTCTGCCCGATCTTCTCACTAAAGTAAAAGCGATCCAGCGTCAGAGAAATGATCGAGATCACTGATAAAATGATATTGATCGTATAAAATGTATGCATATCCATATGATTAAACCAAGTTGCCAAAACTCCTAGAAAGATTATGATCTGTGCATACCATAATACTTTTTCCTGTTTTTCATATTGATTTCTCATCGATTGAAACCTCTTTTTCTTTCTTTTAATAATGAATAAATACAGGATCTCCGATCTTCGTCAGGTTATATACAGATCTTGCATCTGATAATGTTAAGTTAACACATCCATGAGATCCATTCGTCTTATAATACGTTGGTGACCAGCTTCCCCAGTCTCCTCTGCTGCTGTAATGATATCCTGTTCCTGTCCACATGATCCTTGTCCAGTATCTTGTTGGAACACTGTAATCCGCACCTGTTAATGTCTTTGTAAGTTTCTTCTCTTTGATGTCATAAACACCAGTTCTTGTGATACGATCTGGTGTTGCTTTTCCAGTGATACAGGTTGTGCTGAATACAAGTTTTCCTTTCTTGTAGACGAAAACTTCCTGTGCTGACAGATCAACTTCACTGTAGTTTTGTGTATCCCAGTCATTTTGCTTGTTCGTATAATCCATACGATATCCTTTGTGGCTGTAGACTGGTTTTAAGCTTGTAAGTAAAGCCTGTTCATTCTCCTTGGAAGGGTCTTTCTCATAGGCTTTGATCGCAGATTCTTCTGGTGCTTTCTTTAACGCTTTCATTGTCTGTGCGATAACTTTATCATAATCAATACGCCATCCATAGTCTCCACCACTGACTTTGATTTTCTTACCTGAATGTGTCTTAAATGTTCTGGCAATTCCCTGTGTCTTATATTTTAAGCAAAAACTTTCCAGCCATTTTTCAACTTTTGCTTGGCTTAATTTTACTGTTCGTTTCTTTGTGTTCACTGTGATACAATCTTTTAATGCATCTGGTCCTAATGTTTCCTTTACACCATTTCCCATATCCCACTGGATAAAATGAAAAAGGTATTCGTTATAAGTTGTCTGCATTTGTTTTAACTGCTCATCATCATGATATAAACCTGGTTTCACATAGACATCTGGATTGTTTTTCTCATCTGTTAAATTCAATGTTTTACTTAAGGATTCTACAGATCTCTTTGTTGCATTATAGAATTCTTTTCGATTGAGATAGTTTCCTTTGTCTTCTTTCTGAATCACACCATACTTCTTATTGGTATCATATGTAATTGTTGCATCAACCGGTTTTGTAATCTTATAAGAATCATTGCCTTTTACTAATACAGACTGTTTTAATTTTTTATTTAATTTCTTCTCTGATAATGTTACTGCTGTAACATTTGTCTTTGATCCACCAAAGAATGCTGAGAATACACTTTTCTTGTGCTGCGCATCATATGCTTCTTTGACTTTTTCTTCAGAAGTAAAAGCAAGATCAATCTCTTTTCCTGAAATCATTTCCTGCCCTTTATTTCTTCCCTTGATCTTTAACTTGTAAGAATCAATGGATTTCTTTACTTTCTTCACTGATTCTTCGTATGTCATTCCTGACACATCAACCTTGTTAAATGTACTCCCCGGATACCAACGGTTCTGATAATGGGCATGGACACCGATAGCGGCTGCTATTAAAACAACCGCTACGACACCTCCTATGATTCCCCCTTGTTTCTTTGTAATCCTCATTTTAATTTTTGCCTCCAAATCCAACACTATGATGGATTATTCATAGATTGGATATTTTTTTGTTAATCCTAATACTAATTCGTTTGCTTCATCAAGCTTCTTATCTAATAATGTCAGACGGATAGCTTTTGCGATCACTTTCATATCGTCTTCTTTCAGTCCACGTGTTGTAACAGCTGGTGTTCCAAGACGTAATCCTGATGTTACAAATGGAGATTTTGGATCGTTTGGTACTGTGTTCTTGTTACATGTGATATGTACAGAATCAAGTACTTTTTCAGCTTCTTTTCCTGTCAGACCATATTTCTTAAGGTCTACTAACATTAAGTGGTTGTCTGTTCCTCCAGATACGATATCGAATCCTTCTTCGATCAGTGCATTTGCAAGAGTATCTGCATTCTTCACAACCTGTTTCATATAATCTTTAAATGATGGATCTAATGCTTCTTTAAATGCTACAGCTTTACCAGCAATTACGTGCATTAATGGTCCACCCTGGATTCCTGGGAAGATTGCTTTGTTGAAGTTATATTTTTCGTTCACTTCGTTGCTGCACATGATCATTCCACCACGAGGTCCTCTTAATGTCTTATGTGTAGTAGTTGTTGTTACATGAGCATAAGGGATTGGACTCTGGTGTAATCCTGTTGCAACTAATCCTGCGATATGAGCCATATCTACCATTAAAACAGCTCCAACTTTGTCAGCGATCTCACGGAAACGTTTGAAGTTGATCTCCCTTGCATATGCGCTTGCACCAGCGATGATCATCTTTGGTTTGCATTCTAATGCAATTCTTTCTACTTCATCATAATCGATGAATCCTTCTTCGTTTACTCCGTATGGTACGCAGTGATAGTTTTTACCAGACATGTTGACTGGGCTTCCGTGTGTTAAATGTCCACCATGGTCTAAGCTCATTCCCATGTATGTATCTCCGACATTTAATACTGCGAAAAATACTGCCATGTTAGCCTGTGCTCCAGAATGGGGCTGTACATTTACATATTCACATCCAAATAATTCTTTGGCACGTTCTCTTGCAAGATCTTCTACAACGTCTACATACTGGCATCCACCATAGTAACGTTTTCCTGGATATCCTTCTGCATATTTGTTTGTTAAATGACTTCCCATTGCAGCCATAACAGCTTTTGAAACAAGGTTTTCAGATGCAATCAACTCAAGATTTGTTCTCTGTCTTGTTAATTCGTTTTCCATTGCTTCTGCTAATTCTGGATCGTAGTTTTTTACTTCGCTAAAATCAAACATAGTTTTCTCCTTTATATGTTATGTAAAATAATATTATGTCTCGTATGTTATGTCTATCTGTCTGATCTTTTTATTGATCGTTTGATTTATCTGATTATTCCTGGAACTGTTCTTTTAACGCTTCCACTGCACGTTCTACGCGGCTTTGTTTGATCAAAACTGTGATCTTGATCTCTGATGTATAGATTAAGTGGATGTTGATTCCACGGTTATATAATGCTTCAAACATCTTAGATGCTGCTCCACTATTAGACATCATTCCTGCTCCGACGATGGATACGATTCCAACTTCTTTGTCACTAATGATCTCATCATAATCTGCTTCATCAAATGCTTTCTTTAATGTTTCAACGGCATGATCTGCTTCATCCTGTGCTACAACAAAAGAGATGTCTTTGTTCTCTCCTCGTCCGATAGACTGAAGAATCAGTTCCACGTTGATTTTTTCTTCTGCAATGGCACCAAAAACTTTGGCTGCGATTCCAGGCTGGTTTTTGATTCCTTTGATTGCGATCAGTGCAACTTCAGAGTTAGACTGAACACCGCTAAATAACATTTTCTCCATCTGATTATTCCTCCTCTGGTGTTGAAAGTTCAATTCCAAGTTCTTCTAACTGTAATGTATCAACCGGTCCTGGAGCCTGTGTCATCAGACAAGATGCATCTTTAACTTTCGGGAAGGCGATGACATCACGAATACTGTCTTCTCCTGTTAACCACATAACAAGACGGTCAAGACCATAAGCTAAACCAGCATGTGGTGGTACTCCATATTTAAATGCATCTAATAAGAATCCGAAGCGGTTGTGTGCATCTTCTTTTGTAAATCCAAGAGCTTCAAACATCTTCTCCTGAATATCATCCTGATGGATACGGATAGATCCACCACCAAGTTCTGTACCATTTAATACGATATCGTATGCTTTCGCACGGACATCTCCTGGTCTTTCATCGATGAATTCAAGATCTTCTTCAAATGGCATTGTAAATGGATGATGCATTGCTGTGTAACGGTTCTGTTCGTCGCTCCACTCAAGTAATGGGAATTCTGTTACCCATAAGAACTTGTACTGGGATTTATCGATCATATCGTACTGTTTTGCAATGTGAAGTCTTAAATTACCAAGAACATCAAAGACAACTTTATCTTTGTCTGCAGCAAATAATAATAAGTCTCCTGCTTCTCCATCCATTGCTTTGATCAGTGCATCCATCTCTTCTTCTTTCATGAATTTGGCGAAGGATGATTTCACTGTTCCATCACTCTTTAACTGAATGTATGCCAGACCTTTGGCTCCGAAGTCTTTTGCGTAATCAACGAATCCGTCGATCTTCTTACGTCCAAGATCTCCTAAACCTTTGGCATTTAATCCTCTGACTGATCCACCATTTTCTAATGCTCCTTTAAATACCATAAAGTCGCATCCAGCTACTGTCTCGGATACATTTGTAAGTTCCATTCCGAAACGCATATCTGGTTTGTCAGATCCAAAGCGGTCCATTGCTTCTTTGTATGTCATGCGAAGCATAGGAAGCTGTACATCAATATCTAATACTTCTTTAAAAATCTTCTTTAACAGACGTTCGTTTACATCGATGACATCATCAACGTCAACAAATGAAAGTTCCATATCGATCTGTGTAAACTCTGGCTGACGGTCTGCACGTAAATCTTCATCACGGAAACATTTCGCGATCTGGTAGTAACGATCAAATCCAGAGCACATTAACAGCTGTTTAAATAACTGTGGTGACTGTGGAAGTCCATAAAATTCTCCTGGATGTACACGACTTGGTACAAGGTAATCTCTTGCCCCTTCTGGTGTACTCTTTCCTAAGATTGGTGTCTCGATCTCTAAGAATCCTTCATCACCTAAGAAATTACGCACCATTCTTGTTACATCATTACGAATGCGTAAGTTTCTCTGAAGATTTGGTCTTCTAAGATCAAGATAACGATATTTTAAACGAAGTTCATCTTTGACTGTCTGATTCTCGTCAATTGGAAATGGAGGAGTTTCTGATTCTGATAAGATACGCAGTGTATGTACCTTGATCTCGATATCTCCTGTCTTTAAATTCTCGTTGATCGCTGCACTTCTCTTCTCTACAGTACCTACTGCTGCAACGACATACTCACTTCTTAGAGAGTTTGCCTTATTATAGTCTTCCTCGGATAATACTTCCTGATCAAAGACTAACTGTAAGATTCCTGAACGGTCTCTTAAGTCTACAAAAATAAGACTTCCTAAATTTCTTCGTTTCTGTACCCATCCCATGACAGTGACTTCTGTTCCGATAAGTTTGTTGCTTACCTCTGTACATCGGTGGGATCTGGCTAAACCTGACATTGATTCTGCCATGATATAATTTCCTCCTTCATCCTTTTCACTTTGTACGAAAGGCAGAGCCCAATCTCTGGTTCTGCCTTGTATATTCTTTTATGAATCTTTTCTTACAAGGATCTGTTCGATCTCTGCAGCGTAAAGTACATGATAATCCTCATTAGGATACCACTGTTCATCTAAAGATTTATCAACAAATCCTGCTGGATCCATTGGCTGAGAATATAATTTTTTACAGATCAGTACGATCTTTGCTTCCTCAAAAAATGGAATCCCATTCGCATCTGTTGGGGTCAGACGTGTCTTTGCGATCTTGTCTTCATCTCTTCCTGATACGCTTCCAAGATAGCTTAAATCCTTCTTGAATGTATCATCATAGAAAGATAATGTAAATGATTCTGACTGGTCAATGAATTCTTTTGTATATCTTTGTGGTCTTAGAACTGTCACAGCAACATTCTTTCCCCACATAACACCGAAACCACCCCATGAGGCAGTCATTGTGTTTACTTTTCCTTCTTGATTCTTTGCAGTAACAAGCATCCATTCCTTACCGATCAGACGAAATACGCTCTGGTCGAAGTCTTCTGGTGCCACGATTGCATATTCACTCATGCATTGTTACCTCCTTTCCTGTAATCATTACTCATTATATATGATTTTGTCAAAAATGTCACGAACTAGTACAAGAAAGCATAATTTTATTTTAAACAATCTGCAATCTTATCAAGAGAAACTGTTGTAATCTCTCTTGTTTCCATATTTTTAACATTTCCTTCATTCTTGGCAATCTCATCATCACCAATAATAATTGTATTCTTGGCATTCAGCTTATTTGCATATTTCATCTGAGCTTTTACGCTTCTTCCAAGATAATCTGTTTCTACAACAAATCCCTGATTGCGAAGATCTACAACGATCTGGTAAGCTTTCGCTTTTGCTTCCTGTCCAAGAATTCCTACATAAAGATCAATATCTCTTGTGCATGGGAGATCAACACCTTCTTCTTCTAAGAAATATAGAATTCTTTCTACACCCATACCAAATCCAACAGATGGCATAGATATTTTTCCATCAATCTCATGAACAAGATTATCGTAACGTCCACCACCACATAATGTAAATCCATCTTCATTTACAAATTCAAAGACTGTCTTTGTATAGTAGTCAAGTCCACGAACGATCTCTGTGTCAACTTCATATGGAATATTCAGTGCTTCTAACAAGCTCTTTAATTCTTCAAAGTGTGCCTTACATTCATCGTCTAAGTAGTCGATCGTTCTTGGCGCATCTTTAACAATTTCCTTACATTCTGGTACTTTACAGTCGATAACACGTAATGGATTCTTTTCCATACGTTCTCTACATGTAGGACATAAATGTTCTTCATGCTCTTTTAAATAAGATAATAAGGCTTTATTGTACTCCTTACGGCAGTGTTCGCAGCCAATGCTGTTGATGTGTAATTTTGCATCTTTTAATCCAATCTTTTTAATGAAAGTAGATACTAATGTGATCAGTTCTACTTCAGCTAATGGGCTTTCTGCTCCAACGAACTCAACTCCAAACTGATGGTGCTGTCTTAATCTCCCGCTCTGTGGTTTTTCATAACGGAAAGCTGGTGTGATATAAAACATCTTGATTGGCTGTGGTTCATTTGCAAGTCCATTCTGTAAATATGCACGGATCGCTCCTGCGGTTCCTTCTGGTTTTAAGGAAATACTTCTGTGTCCTTTATCTTCAAATGTATACATCTCTTTCTGAACCACATCCGTTGTTTCTCCAACACCTCTCTGGAAAAGTTCTGTATGTTCGAATACTGGTGTGATGATCTCGTGAATATTATAGGATGCGCATAATTCTTTAAACATATTCTCTAAATATGTGCGCTGGTCCATGTCTTTTCCAAACCAGTCTTTTGTTCCTCTTGGTGCCTGTGTAATCATTGTTGTTCCTCCTCAAATAAATCATCCAGATTGCCTTTTCCTATCACAGTTTCCATAACTCCATCAGAAAATGCAACTCTCTGGAATGCTAAAAATACTTTCATATCAAAATTCTTTACTTCATCGATCATGATATCGAGTGCAGTCTCAACATCAAATCCTTCCCTGTAATCACGATTTGAAATCAATGCGCCGAAAATATCGCATACATGCATGATCCTTCCAACCAATGGAATCTGCTTTCCGACCAGATTATGTGGATAACCAGTACCATCGTAGTGTTCATGATGATATAATACAGCATCTAAGACTGTCTGATCATAATCATAATCTGCAAGGATCGCATATCCGATCGATGGATGCATTCTCATATACCTTGTTTCATCAACGGCCAGAATCTCGTCTTCCACTTTCTCATTCATATAGAAATTAAGTCTTACTTTTCCAAGATCATGTACCATCCCTGCAACTGCAAGATCGTGGCATATCCCTTCTGAAAGTCCCAATTCCTTTCCAACAAGATAAGCTAAATTACTGACAATGATCCCATGACTTAATGTTTCTTTTATATCTGCATGGATCGGTGTCTCGATATCTGTTCGTCCATAACTGATTGCCATAATAAAACTCCTGTTTAGATCATCTTTAATTCTTTTCTATGAATGATCTCATCAATTCGTGTAATATACTGCTTAATATCCTTAAGATTCTCGATGCGGTCCACCTGATGATCTTCTTGATGTACGATCTTTGAAGATGTTCCTGCACCAACTGCTATGATATCATGTAATTCTTCCATAATCAAAATATTGTAAAGACATTCTTTTCCTTTTTTTGAAAAACCGACATTCTCAAGGTTCCCTGGAATATTCTTCTGTCGATATAAATAATATGGTTCCATCTGCATATCTCTTGCACACCTGGCTGCGTAAGATACCATCTCTTCGGTTGCTCCAAAATGATATGTATCTTTCATACGGTTTAATCTTGATGATCGTTTCACCGCAAGTGCATGAACCGTTAAACTTTCTGGATCAAGTTTCTTGATCTCTTCTAATGTATAGGAAAGTTCTTCCATTCCTTCCTCTGGAAGTCCGCAGATCATATCCATATTGATATTGTCAATTCCTGCCTGTCTTGCCATTCTAAACTTCTCTTTGATATCTTTGGATACATGATTCCTTCCGATCAGTTTTAATGTTTTATCATTCATTGACTGTGGATTGATGCTGATCCTCGTAACTCCGTATTTTTTTAAAATTTTTAATTTCTCAAGATTTAAACTATCCGGTCTTCCTGCTTCCACTGTGATTTCTTTTATCTTTGACAGCGGAAATCTTTTGTTGATCTCACATAACAAATATTCCAGATCCTGCTCATTTAATGATGTCGGTGTTCCACCTCCGATATACATTGTCTGGAGTTCTTTGTACGCATACGCCTGCTTTACAAAATCAAGTTCTTTAAATAATGCATCTAAGTAATCCTGTACAATATTCTCGTACTGATCGATCGAATACGATGTAAATGAACAGTACAGACATGTACTTGGGCAAAATGGTATTCCTACATATAAACTGTATCCTTCTTTGTATGGAAATGTTTTTAAAAGTTTTCTCTCTTTTTGTACAGTTTCTGTACAAAGACTTGCTTTCTCCTTGGAAGCCAGATAATCTTTCTGAAACTTATGAATGATTTCTTCGCTGCTTTCTCCTTTTTTATATCCATCAAAAGCAATCTTTGTCGGACGGATTCCAGTTAATGTCCCCCATGGTAGCTGTTTATTCAATGCTTTGGAAAATAACTGATAAATTCCTCGTTTCATCTGATTTTTGAAAAGCTTTTTATCTTCGTAATCGCCAAAGAGCTGATTCTCATCTTCTAATTCACCTTTCTTGTACAGTTTCATATCGATTTCTTGATCTTTATATTGAACTTCCAATATAAAATCGTAGATAGAATCGACGTGATCCGTCAATTCTATCTTCTCTCCGAGCATAAATGCCAATATTAAACTTCTGATATCATATTCATAAATTGTCTTGTTTTGAATTAATCCAATCATAATCTATTGCAGAAACGGATTACTTCTGCTTTCCTCCTCAATCGTTGTTGGTGGTGTATGACCGGATAATACTTTGGTCCATGGCGGCAAAACAAATAATTTCTCTCTGATCGCTGTTAAAAGATCATTCAGATTACCTGTTGGAAAATCAGTTCTTCCAATGCTCATCTGGAATAATGTATCTCCTGAGATCAACCATCCATAATCTGCAAAATAATAACAAACACCGCCTTTTGTATGTCCTGGAACATGAATACATTTTACCTTTGTTCCCAGTACATCAATGATCTCTCCATCTTTCACCAGATGATTTGCCTTTAAAGAAAGATTCATTCCCATCATAGATCCAAGATTCAGATCAGGACTTGCAAGTACTTCTGCCTCACTTTCGTAAAGATAGACATTAAGATCTGGTTTTTGCTCCATCAGATATGGGAGTGCCATCACATGGTCAAAATGTCCATGAGTCAGGCATACACCTGCAAGTTCCATGCCATCCTCTTTTAATGTATCCATAATGCGTTCTCCTTGATCACCTGGATCAAACACGAACGCCTGATTTGTTTTTGTATTCTCAACGATATAACAATTTGTCTGCATTTGTCCAAGACAGATCGTTACCATCTTAAGTGGTCTGTCTAGTCGTAATGTTGTTTCACTCATATTATCACCTATCCTGCTGTTCTTTCGATATCAATCACACCTTCCACATTCCTGATCTTGGTAATGATACGATTCAGCTGCTCTACGCCTGTGATATCAAATGACATACTAAGCGTTGCTCTTCCTTTCTTATTGTTTGATACATTGATCGTAATGATATCAATATCAAGTTCTAAGAAAATCTTAGAAACTTCTGCCAGAAGGCCTTTCCGATTATTCGCATAGATATTAATCTCTGTTGTATATGTCTGCGTTGTATCAGCTTCACTTACCTGCCATTCTGCTTCGATCAAACGTGCCCTGTCTGATTCTGGCATATTCAGCAGATTAATACAATCTGTTCTATGAATAGAAATTCCACGTCCTCTTGTAATAAATCCAACAATTTCATCTCCAGGTACTGGGTTACAGCATTTTGAGAAACGAACAGCAACATCGTTAGCACCTCGTACCACAATCCCACCTTTTGATTTCTTATCTTTCTTCTTCTCTGGATTTGCCGCTGCTGCCTGTGCTGCTTCTGTCGTTTTCTTTAAGACCTGTTCATCTGTGATCTTCTGTTTCTTGATCTTACGGTCTTCTTCCTGCATCTTATTGATGACCTGACCTTCTTTTAATCCACCATGTCCGACTGCTGCGCATACAGAATCCCAGTCTTTAAAGCCGTACTTTAATTCAACTTTCTTAATATATTCCGGCTTCATCAATTCAGAAAGTCTGATACTTTTACTTTTACAATATTTTTCAAGAAGTTCCTTACCCCTTACGATATTCTCTTCTTTAAACTGTCGTTTAAACCACTGATTGATCTTACTTCTTGCCTGTGCTGATTTTACAAGACCTAACCAATCTCGGCTCGGTCCTTTCGAGTTCTGGGATGTAATGATTTCTACACGGTCACCATTTTGCAAATGATAATCAAATGGAACCTGTCTTCCATTAACTCTCGCACCAACCATCTTATTACCAACCGCACTATGGATGGAATAAGCAAAATCGATTGGTGTGGAACCATTTGCAAGGTTTTTAACGTCACCATTTGGTGTAAAACAATATACCTGTTCTGCAAAAAGGTCTAAGTTTGTCTTAAGCAGACTTAAAAATTCCTTGTTATCATCCATGTCACGCTGCCATTCCAGCACTTCTCTTAACCAACTTAATTTCTCTTCTTCTTTGTTAAGTCCCTTGGTATTATTATTCTCTTTATACTTCCAATGAGCTGCAATACCATATTCAGCCACACGATGCATCTCAAAAGTACGGATCTGAATCTCAAATGGATGTCCTTCTGGTCCGATCAGTGTTGTATGCAGTGACTGATACATATTTGGTTTTGGCATTGCAATATAGTCTTTGAATCTTCCTGGAATTGGTTTATACATCTCATGAATGATTCCAAGAGCTGCATAGCAGTCCTTGACGGTATCAACTTTAATTCTTACTGCAAATAGATCATAAATCTGATCGATCGTCTTATGCTGGTTGACCATCTTCTTATAAATGCTGAACATGTGTTTTACACGTCCATCAATCTCTGCCTTTATTCCTGCACGATCAATATGACCTTTCACTTCTTCTACGATCTCCTGGATAAAAGCTTCTCTTTCTTCTTTTGCAGAATTTAACGATTTCTCTAAATCTTCATATACATCTGGCTTTAAATAACATAGTGCAAGATCATCTAATTCGACCTTAATCTTTGAAATACCAAGACGATGTGCGATTGGTGCATAGATATCCATCGTTTCTCTTGATTTCTCTTTTTGCTTCTCTGGGCGCATAAACTGCATCGTACGCATATTATGCAGACGATCCGCTAATTTGATCAGAATCACTCGGATATCTTTCGCCATTGCAAGAAACATCTTTCGTAAGTTCTCCGCCTGAACTTCAATCTTATCCTTGGAATAACTCAACTGTCCTAACTTCGTAACACCATCAACTAACTGGGCAACTTCTTCTCCAAAGTCTCTGACAATATCCTCATGGGTCGTTTCCGTATCTTCTACAACATCATGAAGCAGCCCTGCCATAATCGTTTCTTTGTCAAGTTCTAATTCTGCAAGTATGATCGCAACACAAATAGGATGAATGATATAAGGCTCTCCAGACTTTCGTTTCTGCTTCTCATGTGCCTTGTATGCAACTTTGTAGGCACGCTCTACAGCCTCAATATCTTCTTCATCATAAATGCTTTGCATGGTTGTGATCAGCTGTCGTTTCAGTTCTTCAGGCGGAGTGAAGCTTTCCGGACTGCTGATATCCTTTTTTACACGATTTATGTTTGTTCTGCTTTCTTGTTTCATGCACGGATACCTCTTTGTCTCTTTTGCTTATTTTTTTAGTTTAGATTCACAGTAAACACAACGATATACCTGATGTTCTCTATCTGTTAATTTAAACACATGATCGATCTCTTGTTCTACAGATGTGATACATCTTGGATTCTTGCATCTTGCAATATTTACGATCTTTTCAGGAAGTTCTACTTTATGCTTGGATTTTACACTGCCATTTTCAATAACACATACAGTAACTTCTGGATCGATGTATCCTAAAACATCAAAGTTCACTTCAAATGCGTCTGAAATCTTGATGATATCTTTCTTTCCCATCTTGTTGCTTTTTACATTCTTAATAATTGCAACGCTACAGTCTAACTGATCTAGTCCAAGACTGTTATAAATCTGCATTCCGCGGCCTGCACGAATATGATCTAATACGATTCCGTTCTTAATGCTATCAATGTTCATCTGCACTTACCCCCAGTAATTCCATGATCAATGCCATTCTTACATGTTTCCCATTCAATACCTGTTTAAAATAGCAGGCTCTTGGATCGTTATCGACTTTTACAGAAATCTCATTTACACGAGGCAATGGATGTAAAATCGAAAGATCTTCTTTGGCGATCTTTAATTTATCCATATCTAAAATATAGCTGTCTTTTAATCTGACATAATCGGCTTCGTTGAAGAAACGTTCTCTCTGTACTCTTGTCATATAAAGAATATCTAACTGAGGCATCACATCTTCCATCTTATCAACTTCTGTAAATGTGATCCCTTTCTTCTCAAAGACATCTTTCTTAATATATTCAGGAATCTGAAGTTCTTCTGGAGAAATTAAAATATAATTAATTCCTTCATATCTTGATAATGCTTTGATCAGGGAATGTACTGTTCTTCCAAACTTTAAGTCTCCGCAAAATCCAATCGTGAAATTGTTAAGACGTCCTTTTTCTCTTCTGATCGTTAAAAGGTCTGTTAATGTCTGTGTTGGATGATTGTGTCCCCCATCACCCGCGTTAATGACTGGAATGTTTACATACTGTGATGCTACAAATGGTGCACCTTCCTTTGGATGACGCATCGCAATGATATCTGCGTAACATTCAATAACTCTTGCTGTATCTGCCACACTTTCTCCTTTGGATGCAGATGAAGAATCTGCGGAAGAAAATCCAAGAACACTTCCTCCTAATTCAAGCATCGCTGCCTCGAAACTTAATCTTGTTCTTGTACTTGGTTCAAAGAACAAAGTTGCTAATTTCTTGTGTTTGCATACTTCCTGATATTTTTCAGGATTCTTTGCGATGTCATCAGCGCGGTCTAATAATCTGTCAATATCTTCCACACTTAAATCCATCGGATCAATCAAATGTTTCATTACATATTCCTCCTAATGGTTTGTCCTTTCTTCAATTCTACATTTTTAGACACCTAGTGTCAATTCTTTACTTCTGATTTTAGGCGAAGAACACCTTTATCTACCATGAATACTGGACGATAGGATAATTTCGATTTACGAAGTCCTTCTTCTCCGACATCATCCTCTCTGTTTACATATTTAAAATTCTCCATCTCGTGAATGACAAACTGCTGATTGATCATTGGATATGCTCCTTGGATATCTGCAAAAGCTTTTTCAATATGAACGATAAATGTATCTTCATTTGATGCGCGTTCTCCAATGGAAAATCCTACGATCTTACCTTCTGCACGCAAAACGCCTCCTACGAGCCCTAATTCTTTATAATTGATCACACTGTTTTTCGATACACAGATCTCATCATGTTTCTCAATATCTTCTGGATCACAGTTTTGTAACTTCCATTCCATCAACATTGCTAGTACTTCTAACTGATTTTCATCAGAAAGCGATTCATATGACCATTCATAATTTTCCTTAAAACGATTGATGTGATTTCTCTTTCCATGAAGTTTCTTGCCAGATAATGTTGCTAGTTTTTCTCTGTCATAAATATATTCTGAGATATCTCTGTCATATTCAATTTCATAAATATCTCCAAACATTTCCCGAAATTCATCTTCCATTTCATGAGTTACCCCATGCAATACAAATGGAATCTGTTTTTCTTTACAATCGTCCATCAGAGACTGTAATACCTTTTTCTTATCTCCCTTTCCGATCGGGTAGCAGAAAGAACCGCCTTCTTCATCTGTATGCGATACAAAGAGTCCTTCGATGATCGCATATTTTACCTGATAATATGCACTCCATAAAATAATATTGGCTGTTGCGTAATCACAGCTTCTTGTATCATCTGCCAGGATACATCGGTCAATTTCTTCTTTATCTTCAATTGTTGGTGCCTTAAACTCCATCTTTGCTAACTCCATTCTAGTGTTTTCTAGTATTACTTGTGATATGGCTGGTGATTTAAAATCCGGTAAGCACGATAAATCTGTTCTAGTATGATCGTACCTGTTAGTGATCCACTTTGTGTAAAGGAAGATACATGAAATGGTTTTGTCTCTTCAGATTCTAAATCTCCAATATAAAAATGAAACTTTGAAATTCCCTGCACAGAGCTTTCATTGATCAGTTGTGCAAGTTCCGGACTTGTCATACTGTCTTTTCCTGGTATGATATGATAATGCTCTCCCGCTTCTTTTAATATTTTCTCTACTTGTTTTACATTCTTTTTATACACTACAGAAACTTTCGCATATGCCCCGAGACGCTTTAGATATTCTCCCATTGCTTCTTGGTACGTCTTAGGATCTTGCGATTTCTTCTGTAGAATATAGATTTCAAATTTCATCATATATTTTAATTTCCTTCAAAAAATTGTTTTAATTTTTTATCTTGTTTTAAGGCCTGATCATATTTTTTATTGATCTGCTTTGTCAACTTTTTAATCTCTTTGCTGTTTTGGCTTTCTTTTTTTGCATCTGTGATCTCATCCGTATCATGTTTTTGATTATTGTAGATACAAAAAGTATCTCCCTTCTTCATTACATAATACGATGTCATTCCTGGTGCCAATGTTGCAATCTTCTTAATCTTCATCTTATATGTCACATAAACAATAAATGATTCATCATCTGCTCCTTTTTTTACAAGATATGTAAGATCATCGTATTTTTTCACATACTGATGGATGGCTTTTTGATTTTTCTCCAACTCATTCGTATCTTCTACCATAGATTTCAAATTTGTAAGATCATTTTTCTGAACCAGCTTATAATATGTTTTCATAAAATCCTCCACTGCTTTTTTCTCAGCATCAGGATCTTTCTTTTTTGCTTTCACTGCATCATTGGTTTCCTTGATCACGTTTTGTGCGGTATTCTTCTGTGTTGTTTGTTGAAAAATCTTTTCATTGGTAAGTCGTTCTTGCCTTATCTGATCTAATTTTACATAAGCTAAAAAAGCTGCTACAAAAAATAAAATCCAACTTGTAATGATAACAACAACTGTAGATTTTCTAAGCTTCACGAACATCCCTCCAATCCACCTACAGCAAATTTACAGTATATTATACCTTATCGAGCGGAGCGAGTCCAGTCCAACCCAAAATAACTCTTGCTATTTTTTTCAATATATTGTAATATAATAAAGCTTATGTACCAGTAACTCAGTGGATAGAGTGGCAGCCTCCGAAGCTGTTGGCCGCGGGTTCGACTCCCGCCTGGTGCGTATTTTATTTCTTTATAAAGCATGTATTTATGCGGGGTTCAGGACTTTACGTGAACAGATGTTCTGATACCCTGTGATAC
Source organism: Anaerostipes sp. Marseille-Q3525 (assembly GCF_018223505.1). Lineage (NCBI taxonomy): Bacteria > Bacillati > Bacillota > Clostridia > Lachnospirales > Lachnospiraceae > Anaerostipes > Anaerostipes sp. Marseille-Q3525. The sequence continues at coordinate 40,263 of NZ_JAGTTT010000013.1, read as the reverse complement.
CTTTACTAATAGATTAAACTTACATTGCTTTGTATAAATTAGAAACTATTTCTTTCTTTTTGTCTATGGATGAAAGATCATATGTGTAGTTCTTTCGATTTACTTTTTCGGTATGTCCAAGCAATGAAGCTGCGACTACTGAAGAAACTCCAGAAGTTCTCATTTCTGAATTGACAGTTCTTCTAATGTCATGAATCGTTCTTCTTTTAATTCCGGATTTTTCACATCGATATCTTAAGCAATCAGCAATCGCTCCAAAATGAATTTTTCCGTTTTCTCCTGAGAATATAAACTCATTAAAATATCCGTACTTAAGTTCTTGCTTTTTTACTTCATTTAATATTCGTTTTATATCGTCCGTTAATGGAAATAGTCTTTCTTTTCCTGTTTTTGTTTTAGCGATATAATATCTTTTTTCTTTTCTATCGAGCTTTTCGGAATATTGAATCAGTATACACCCTAAGTCTTCTCTGATATTTGACCATTTTAATCCAGTAAGTTCTCCTATTCGCATTCCAGTATAAAACGCCAATTCTACTGCATACAATGGTATATAATTTGGAGTTTTCTTCTGATCTTCTTTAATGACATTTAAAAGTATTTCTACTTCGTGTTGTGGAATAACTCTATCATCGAGTAGTGGTATGGATTGATTACAAAACCTTAAAAATGCTTTAGGTTCAATATATTCACAAGGATTTTCAGTAATCTCTTTTTTTATGCGAGCATGTTTAAATACACCTCTAATATACCCAAACAAAGCTTTTGCTCCTTTTTCTTTAAGGTTGTACTTTTTTACACATTTTACCATAATTTCCGTGATATCTTCTTCAGTAATACTTCTTATGTCCATGGATTCAAAGGAACCATCTTCAAAAAATCTTGTGTAATCAGAATTATACTTTAGTAAAGTGTTATTAGATACGCCATATCGAACTTGTTTTTCTTCCCATTTTCTCCACCAATCTTTAAAACTATGACCAACTTGTTCTTTGTAATAATCGACTATTAAATTTTCAATCTCCTTTTTAGAATTTCTTTTTCTAGGAACTCTACCCTTTTCTTCATCAGGAAGATAAGTATGCCATTTGCCATCCTTACTTTCCCAAATACTATACGGATGCTGCTCTAAAATTTCTTTTCTTTTATTCATATTTACTGCATCCTGTATATGCGATAAATCAATTATACCTTGCTCAATGGCATAATTCAACATTTCGCTATTCATTGGTTCTTCTATATTAAAAATCTCCTTTCACACTGGGTAAGATTAATTACCCAGTGTATATACAAAATATCATCAATTATCAAATAAGGATTTAAGCTACTTTATTCTGTCTTTCGATATGTTCTACAAAGTCTTTGAAATATGGCACATTGTCTAACATCCACTGGCAGAAGATTCTCCAATCCTTTACTGGATGTGTTTTTCGTGAAAAATACATATTTAAAAGCACTTCATATGTAAGAGAAAGATTTGCTGTGATATTATATCCCATAGGCAACATTTCAAGAATTGCATTCCAAATACTCTTATCCTTTGTTACATTGTACTCATCTTTAAGTTCATTTAGTAACTGAATAGTATTTTCTGTATGTTGCTTAACTTTGTAACCAAGTGTGTTTTCAACGTCTGAAGTATTACTTTCATCATGGCTTGATAATGAGAATTTCTCAATTACAACATCAATACCTTCATGAGAAAAACTATCTAAGTCAAACTCTTTTTTGTGAATTGTGTGCATCTTAGAGCAACTACATCTTGTTGTTCCAACTTTATATGTATCTGCCTGCGCCCACCATGTGTGATGAGATGTAATTCTTAATCCAACTGGCAGTGACCGTAAGGCTTTTCTGTGATCCTTTCCTGCTCTTGCAAGTCTTTTAAATAAACCTAAATCCTTCTCTCCCATACAAAAACATGGATGCCAGATTTCTACGTTTCTTTCTTTATCATATTCTGTTGTGTGTCCAATGTAGCTATCACTTAAATGCCAACTATCGTATGCGTTTCTAGCTCCTTCAATAGCAAACATCCACTGTTCTGGACTTGGGAATACTGGGTGTTCAATCTTAATCATATATAAATCCTCCTATTTCAAATATGAAGAGAATACTAATTTCTCTTTGTCGTTATCATCAACTGTTACATATCCGTGGACATTAGGCGGATGCCCTGACCAACTGATGTAGATTTTATAGTAATATCTCGTACAATCAATATATTTACGTGTCACAATACAGACATATCCTTTATTCATGAAGTCTTCTAATACTGCAATACAAGAATCAAGTGACGTGTCAGTATCACAAGACATTAATTGTGTCTTACGATATGTTTCTGTTCTACCATTCATCTGTGCAGTTTCCCATATATCATTTACTAAGTCGTCATATAAGTCATCAAATATTTTACTTAATTGTGCCTCGGACTGTTGCTGTGAATACTCTTTCATATCCACAGCGTTGATCAATCCTTTTGTTTGTGCAAAATAATTCATTTATTTACCTGTACTTCCAATTCCGCCAGTTCTTTCTTCAGTAACTTCTTCTCTATCAGCAACCCCATAGAGAGTAAATACACCTTGGCAAAACGCTTCTCCTTTTTTAATTTTTAATGTATTTGGACTACAATTCTTAATTTTTACAAAGATATGACCTTCGTTATCTGCAAAATAATAATCTTCATCAATAACGCCCGTTCCATTGCCAATCCATGCATCAGCTTTAATACCAAGACTACTTCTGATAAAAATAAACAATGTCCATCCTCTGAGGATCTTACATCTCATTCCTGTTGGAATGATGATTGCATCTCCTGATCTTACAACAAAATCCGCTGGTGCAATAAAGTCGTGTCCTGCTGATCCCTTTGTTGCTCTAGCAGGATATTTTAAACTACCATAAATTGATTCTTCTGGATATTTGTGAAATTTCTCTTCCCAGTCCTGTACGAACTGGTCAAACGATACTTTCTCAAACTCTGCAACTTTCATTAATCCGCTTCCTGTTAATAATCCCATATATGTATTTCCTTTCCATTTTCTTCGTGCAACTTTCACAAAATTTCGTGTTTTATAATTAAGTCTATTTATTTTGACTTCTATATAATCTTTCAACTGATTTAATCTACTTTGCTTTCCATAAGCCACATATATTTTAGTTCTCATTACTGTTCACTAAGCATCAGAGGTAATCCAACTTCGTTATAATAAGAATCCTCAAAAGTCATTTCTGGTTTGTCGTTGTACTGTTCTTTTAATTTTTCAACTAACAGATCCTGTTGTTTTTTCACTTCATCTTCAGTACCATGCACAATTAAAGTCACATTGCCGTCATATACACCGTCATTAAATGTTTCAACTTCGATCATGTATAACTGACGATCTGTATTAAGGCTTGACTTTTTAGCCGCCAGATACAGATAATCTTTTGGCAATTTATATTTCTTGAGCAGCTTGTCCACATCTTTAATAAAATCAAGTTTGTGTTTTTCTTCTTTAATCTGCTTCTGTAAGTCTGCGTTCCATACGTTTCTTTTATCGTTTTCGGTCATCATTACATTATTTGTATTCATAGTAAATTCTCCTTGCGTAGTTCATTTTCTGTGTATCGGCAATATTCATCCCATAATCCTTTAGCATGAATATAATTTTTGCCTTTCAATCCCATTTTCTTCTGTTCAGCTTTCAAGTCTTGGAATGTAAACTTGCGTGAGCATATCTTTTCTTTTAAAAATCTAGTTGCAATCTGCCCTACCTTATACATCTCCTCACGCTTCAAATTTGCAGTTAATTTCTTGTAGGTACTTAATTCATCATCTGGAATTTTATAAGGTGTTTTTGGCAAGTTTTTCAGTGAAAAAGGTGAGATATATTTGTAAGTTCCATCATCACGGATTCTACTCTTCTGCGCCTTCAGCAACTCGGCAACAGTATCCAGATGTTTCACATCAAATTTAAACAACACTTCTTTATCAGTTTCTTCTATACAATAGGGAATATCTTCGTCTATCTCTCGAATCGCCTTTATAATGTTATGTCCTCTAATCAGTGAAGGGATATAAGCTACAAGGGTATATTCGCCTCTATGCTTGCCTTTGCCATAGTAATATATCTGATTACCAAATGAGCATTTTATGTACAAATCATCAAAGTTAGGATCTATTAATCCTGCATCAGTTCTAGGAAAATCATTAGTATCCATGTTATATGCTGCTACAACACGATACTTTCCAAAATATTCTTTACGCTGTAAGAAATTAGCCGTAGTAATTCACTCCTTATTTATTTGATTTTGATTTAGTTGTCTTAGGTGTAATACCTGTTGGCGGTGCATCATTTGTATTTTTGTATACATCACGCACCATCTTCTGAATTGTTCGCAGACTCAAGCCATATGAGAACTGCAACTCAATAACCGCTTTGGAAAGTTCTTCCATTACTCTTCGTCCTCCTCGCCTGTAATAATGTCATCATTATATAATTCATCAGAAATTTCATCTTCTTCAGAATCAATTTCTTCATCATCTAATTCGTCGATCTCGGAATCAATTTCTTCTCTTTCTTTTTCGAGAAGTTCAATCTTTTCTTCATTGTCATCAATCAATTCCTGAAGTCTAGCAATGTCAAGCTTGCGAATAAGGAATCCGCCTGCTACCATAGCGCCAAGAAATGTGCCAATAGCAACAGTTCCAAAATTGCAAAGCATAAACTGCCATAAATGTAATTTAATCATCTATATTCTCCTCTTCATCTGGATAATTTTGTAATTCAAACTCTTCCTCTAACTCAAATTGCTCAGAATCGTAATAACACGGATTGTTTAACTGAACGTCTGGGTGAGGTGGGTTATAGATACTCTTCAACATATACATTCATCCCTACATAAGAATCATTGTCACGCCTTGTAGAAATTGTATAGTCATAAAATTTATACCAATCATTATCAATCTCAAGCAATTTAACCTGTTTGATCAATTTGGGAAATTCTGCTACATTCTTAATCTTTTTGCATGTAATAAATTTTGCCTTGCTATAGTCGTATTCTCCGATTTTCTCATCATATGTATCTACGTCTAATTCTAAGAATCTTACTTTCATTTAATCTCCTTTTAATTATGGATATCAATTATTGTAATAAATCCATTCATGTTGTCTTCTAATGCTTTCGCATATTTATCATCAAAATTTTTATCTTCTATAAATGTATTACCATTCCAACTGCTTCTTGCTACCGCAGAACCATCTGGTAGAATATAGATATAACATCCAAGATCATCTAAATTTAAAACATCTTTCAGCTTTGCTCCATCAACTCTAATGTATCCGTCAGAAATTCCTAAACTTGAAAACCAATCTTCTTCACTATACATAAAGCTTGGTGTTATATGTTTCTGCAAAGTAGACAATAAGCTACACCAGAATAATCTGCCATTTCTTGGATTGTGTCCGCACAACATCCAATTATATGTATTGTCATTTTCATCAACTTTTAATTTTAGTTGGGCTTTATATCTGCCACCAATCTGGTACCAATCCCATGTAAACGGAAGATGTTCTACTTCCTCATATGGCATATCTTCTGGTATATTCTCCCAAAATTCAACGCTATTATATGGCTGCAAAATTTCTGCAATTTGGTTTTCGGTTGGTAGTTCTTTTGTCAATAAATGTACGCAATAATGAAATCTTGTATCTCCTTTTCTTATTTCAAAGTCAAATTTTATTCCTCTTGTTTCTTTTTGCTATAGTCACAGTCAATCGTAAATTTAATCCGCTTGATTATAGGTGAATTCTCGTATTCAGTAACGTCTCTTGTTATTGAACCGTTATACTTTTCAGAATCCTGTGTGTATGTTGACAACATATCTAACGTAACAGCTGCCATCTCCGCACATCTATGACAAACATCTACATCAATAGGTTCAATCATTGACTGATCAGGGCTATTGGCTCCAAGACATTCAACTTTTGGTATTGTTAATTTATGATGTTTATCGGTACACTCTTTATGGCAGAAATCACAGTAATATTTTGTTTCTGTTTTCTTCATTTACTGTACCTCTTTATAATTAAGTATCATTGTATTATCTATATCTGGTCGAGTGACACAACGTATCAACGGATCTTTCTTAAAAGCAGGATCAGACAAATCAATTTCTACGGTCTGCCTAACATCTACTCTACGCCTACATGCATTTGACAAAAATGTACATGTTTGAGCATTGATACTAACACACTTAGCACATAGATTTAATTTATGAATTGCTATCAAATTATCATCTGAATTTTCTGGAACAAATCTGCTTGTATATCCATCTGTTTGTTTAAATGGTAAAGTAACGTCATAGTGTTCATTAGTACATTCATTGCCACAAAAATCACAATAATATTCTTCAATTGTTTTTTCTTTCTTCATTCTTTAAACCCTCCAATCATATACACCTATTTGATCAATAATTTCATTTAAAAATTCAACAAGGTCGCTTGCATCACCAACAAACATATTGCCCTGTGTCTTGATTTCGTATTTATAAGATGACTCATTTTCAGCAAGCTCAACTAAATATCCATTTCGTGGATATCCACCTGTTGAATATTCAAAAACTGAACCTTTGTTAACTGTTTCATATTTAGGGTTCAATGCAAATCCATCATTGACTCTTACGTCTTCATTGGCAATCCTTAAAGTACAATATCTATGATCGCCTTTTCTTGCATAACATTTTAATTTTGGTTTATCTTCAAAATAAATTTGCTTAGAACATCCGTTTTCGTCATAAACTCTACGGTATTTCTTAACGTGAAACATTACGCCATCTTTAACTTTATAAACATCCTCATAGTCTGATGCAAAAACCTGTTCCATATTTCTCCCTTCTGTGCTATAATTAATTTGCACATAAATCAACTTAGTTTGAAAACAGTGTAATTTTGTATACGTGATACCACTTCTTAATTGAGGTGGTATCTTTTTTGTACACAAAACATTTATTTTATGAATCCTGTTTTACTGGAATCCGCTCAGTAACTGTAATCGTATGTTCTTTAACTTCATACGGTTGTTTATAATACCAATTACTTCTATCATTACAATCCCAATATTCGATTGCATAATACTTATATCTTAGACACACAATCGTTCTGATTTTTGAATAAAAATCATGAGAATAGACAGTCTCCTGATCTACAGTTAATTTCCCAGTATTTACTAACTTCGCAAGATCACCATTAGTGAGAGGTTTGTGAGAGGATAATTTATCAAACATAATGTCTTCAAAATTTTCTTCATAATAATCAGCATCATTCCATTTTGTTTCATCTGTAATCATTTAATCACTCACTTTCTCTACTAGTACATCTGATCTAAATGTACATACTGGGCGAATGTTAAAAGACTTCGCACAATAACATTGTTTGACAGCCCCACATGCATCAACAGCACAAATAGCTGAACGATTTTCTTCTGATACGGCAGTTAATAATACCCATTCAATATTACCTGGAAATTTTGTTGGATACTCTAAGTATTTTCTGTATAGTCTATATTCGTCTAAAGTTAGTAAAGAAACTTTGTCACTGCTTGTTTCATTCGCCATCGTTCCATCAAGTGCCAGTAAACCACGCTCCATATACTGCAACACATCATGACGATTACCTTCAATTTTATATCTGATAGACTGTAAATGTTGGCGGAGGCTACTAGATTTCCAGATATTGCAATGTTCATCAAATGGCTTTGTATCATCCAAAAAATCTTTCATAATACAAAAACAAGTTTGAGACCATATACGCTGATTTAGCACAATCCATTCATATCCTGCTGCTTTAAATACATCTCCTGTTTTTAATGATCTAAGTTCTACCTTCTTTGAAGCGTGATCATTCTCTTCCGATTTAATCATATCTTTGTCTTCAATTACTTTTACGACTGCCTTGGCAATGTCATAAATATCATCTTTATCTAATGTCAAGTTTTCTCTCCTTTACACTATAATTTTATGACCACACTGAGGGCAGAGAATGAATTCCACAAACCCTCCGCAATAGCTGTATCCGACAAGTTCAGATTTAATATCTGATTCATCAAATCTCAATACTGCACCACATCCGTTACATCTCACTTTGCGTTTAGTTCCATCTTTTAAAATCTTAATCATCTTTCTCTACCTCGACTTCGATTGGATGTTTGCACTGTGGGCAAATAATATAGTTTAGTGGTGTAATACCTAAAAGTCTTAAATTAAATGATCTCACTCCTCCGCTTCTTATATCACCTTTCTCGTAACTCAACTCCGCACCACAATTTTCACAAGTGCATTGTTTTCGTGTTCCTTTTTCTAAAATTTCAATCATCTTGACCTCATTTCCTTGATTTTCTTCATTTTTCTCAAATTTCCTAAAATCGCATCGATCAAAACCTTTGTAAAATAAGGGTTTTTTGATGGTCAATTTTGCAATAAAATATTTCTTTTATGTAACTAATCATAAATTTGGAATGAATAGTTTTTCAGTTGCCTTTTGCCCGTTTGTACGATTAGCATCTTGACACACTGTGCGTTCTTTTTTCCAAATGCATTTAAATTCTTCACTTGGCATATCGTATTCGCTAATAATAACAAAGTTATTTTGTGCAATATCATGACAAAAATCATAAAAATGATCATAATCCATACAACTTTTAGCGTAATTGCTTGTGCCTTTGTATGGCGGATCAAGATATAATAAGCAATTTTTTACATCCTTGAAATAGTTATAGTCACATGACATAAAAGAAATATTCTTTAATGAAATCGCTTGTTTTCGTAAATTAATCACTCTCTCATAATAAATATTTCTTTTCCCAGTTCTATCTTGTCCAAATCCACCATTGTAATATTTACCCCCGAAACTTGCACAGTATCCAATCAAAGCAGTGTATTCTTTAGAATATTTATCTCCTCCTGCTTTGCGATTTTCTCTAACTTCAACATAATGTTCCTTCGAACAAATTTCTGGAGCAATTGGAATCGTTGGATTTTCTTGCACGTATTTCAGCAATGCAATCAATTCATCATTAATATCTGCACCAATTCTGTTTTTGCATTGAATCTTATCAATAATATTGGCTCCGCCAACAAATGGCTCTATGTATGTTTCAATATTTTTGTCATCAATATATTTCTGGATAATTGGTACAATATATTTTGCAATCCTATTTTTACTTCCTTGATATACTATTTTTCTTTACCAGAAAGCCCATATGGTTTACAGTAGCTACACTCTCATTTTCCTTTCTGGTTTATTATTTGTTTATTTAATCATCAATACTGATCCAGAAATATTTTCTGCCCAGTAAATAATATCTTCTAATTTAATAGAAGAAACCGATTCATCAAATGAACTTAATCCATTGACAACAACTAGATTATCGTCATATTTTTCAAGCTCTTTCTTCAAATCTTTGATTGTAATAGGATTTGATCCAAAGACCCCCAATAGTCTTCTTTTGTTAATTTTTTAGACATAAATCCTCCTTAACAAATTCTCACAACGCCATATGCATGACATCCTGCACCATCCTCAATTTCGATAGTGTCTTCTTCTGTTGTGGTGATAAATTCACCATCTGCACAAATAACTGGCATATAATCTGGATATTTTGCTAACTCATCCTTAAGTTCTTGTACTGTCATATGTTTTGGTTCTTCCAATTTAATCTCCTTTCAAAATAACTCACATCCTGCTTGCCTAAACATATCAATCTGATGATTCCATGCTTTAGAATCCCAACCATATTCTTTCATGAGACATTTCTTGCAATAGAATTTCTCAATGTTTCTGCCATGTAATTTGAGATTCATGCTTAGAACTTCTTTGTGTTTAATTCGTTTACCACAGCAATCACATGCTTTGTTAAAATATTTAATTGCCACACTTTTATCAATGCCAGAATATTCAGAGAACTCATTTACAACTTCTTCTATTGACTCATTCCTAAATGTTCCACCATTCCAAGCCTGAGTTAAATACTCATCTAATGTACAATTCATAACGATCCATTTCTTATTGTTCACAAAATCTTCTCTAAGAATCTCTCTCCATCTTTTGTACGATTTTGGATACCAATATTTGTCAAGAATCCATGTAGATTTCGTATAAAATGGGCAAGCACAATGGCAACCAACTCTGGAATATCCTTTCTTATATTTAGGATTAACAGGAATATTTCTCCATATTGTATATAACCAAACATCAAACTCTGTCCATTTTCTAATAGGAAGAATCCCTTGCCAACAAGCCTTACCCCATTCGGATTTGTTAACCCATTCATCCTCATAAGAGCTTCTTGTATTTGATTCTTCATTTCTCATTCCCATCCATAATAAATACGGATGATTATGGTCAAGTTGTGATACCATTACGCCTGTTTTGAAAATCCTGCAACAGAATCTTGAAAATCTAGTTGGAATCATATGATCAGATGCTACATATTGATAAAATCCTTTATCTGGATTCATGATTTCACAATTAGCAAACCCTTTCACCATTTGGTATGTGTCCGCACAATCTAAGGATGTGTTGTTAAATATTGCTTTTGTATCAGGATATAAGCTTCTTACAAGATGGCATGTAATCATAGAATCTTTTCCCATCGACACAGGAATAATCGAAGTATAGTTCTCGTATTTCTGCATCTTTTCTTTGATTAGATTCAATGACTCAGATTCAATTTGAATTAAATGTTCTTTATTTAAGTCGATTAGCTCCTGCCAACTTGCTAAGTCTATATCATGTATGTCGTCATATGACTTTAGTTTCTTGATTTCGATATGTTCTAAATCATTAGAAACAACAACTTTGTAAAATTTATGTATATTTCCTTGCTTATCAAACCCTTTAATGATCTGTCTGTTAAGCCAAAAATATCCTTCTTTTAAATCTGGTAGTTCCTCACCAGACATATCTCTTAAAAATTTAATATATCCATCATAGATTGGATTCAATTGTAATCTTCCTTTAACTTTTGGATTTTACCCATCCGTTAAAGGTGTTTATCTTATACTTAGAAACCAATTATTTTAGGTCATGGCGTAAGATTTTACGTTTTAGCCATCATTGTCGCTATGTTTCATGGGTAATACATGACATCTCACTATACAACCCTGTTTGCAGGGGATTGATCACAATTGATTTTTTAAATTTAGTCAAGTAGGATATATACTTTCCCAATAAATGTGCTATCAAGAATTTCTACGTTTGATAGTTTTCTTTCTGGATGTTTTTCATTGAACTCAGTAATATAATTTTTGAATTCGCTTGCAATCAAATCCCACGAATATTCTTCTAAAATCATATACTTTACTGCTTTCTTATCGTTGCCACGAGCAGTTTTATAGCAATATAGAATTTCCCAAATTGGAACTGGGATACGTTCGCTTATAATCTGCTTTGGATGGCAGTTTACGAACTCCTCCATATCGCTGTTATCGTATTCGCATTCTGCTTGTAGTCTTGAAATTTTCACACTCTCACCACTCTCTTATCTGCAAATTCTTTTACTCTATCAGTCAAAGTTACTGCTGCTACGTGTGTTCCTAAATAAGAATCAAGAGCTTCGCCAATCAGGTCGTATCCCTCGTCAATAAGAACACAATCATGATGCATTCCGCAACCACGACTATTCTTGAATTCTTCTACTGTCATAGGCACTGGAATGATTAAATTAAGACCTCTTGCTTTCTCTATCAACAAGTTGATCTGCAATTTATTCTGCACAATAATCGGATACTGTGTTGTAGCACTCGTATAAAGAAGCTGTGTAGTTTTACCTCTGCCTCTATCTTTGATAATCAGTGTTGTTGGTTTATTATTTGTCATAGCCAATCTCCTTTTATATGAAATATCTTTGAAGCTCATCTTTGAATCTTAGTGGACTATCAACAATGAGCTGTGAATACTGAAACTGTCTTAAAAAATTCATAACAGTTCTAGCATCCGCACCGCTTAAAGGAATAAATTTTACATATTCAAGTCTACCAGCGATACATACGACTGCCCATGAACGATTTTCATCATGAAAGCCAACATCAACTGCTACGTCAGTAATTTCGTTGTACATCTTCTTCATTTCTTCATTCTGCTTTGTTGAAATCTGACACTGACGAGCCGCCTCATTGCAGTTGTTTGTGGCAAATCTTAATGTAGTGTTACTTTCATTAATTTCATTTTTTAAGGCATCAATATCTGGTTGCAGGATTTCTAACAACCATATTCTAATTTTCTCTTTTAATTTCTGAAACAATTAACTCTCCTTTTATATTTCACATGATCCATTTAATCCATATGGTTCATAACACAAGCCGCTTACCCAAACCCAGTTATCGTCTTTGTATACGAGGAATTCAACTGTCTCAAAATCACAACAACTGTCACTATCTTTATCTTCACGAACTGCATATACAGTGATTGGTTTCTTAGGTGTTGGAGGCCTGCCAATTTCTTGTATTTTAAACATCTGAATCCTCCCATACTACGTTGACTTTGAACCCTAATTCCTTTAAAACATCTGTAAAATCATCAACATCTAATTTATGGTTTTCTATTTTAGTCCCATTGACTTCAATAGATTGCCAGTCGTCAGATTTAATGATCGTAATTGTATTTGGTTCTTTTACTTCTTTGTCTTCTTTATATTCCTCTTTATACATGTCAAAGTCTTCGCATAAAGCACACTCAAAAGAAGTATACTTATTCGCACAACCTTGGCACTGTAAATATAAATTGTCTAAATCGTTATTCTTTTCGCCCATATTCCTCCTCGCAAATATCTACTATATGTTCACAAAGTTCTTTCGGATACATTGATCTCAAATCTTATGTATTTGTTTTACCTACAGAAATTAAAACGTAGATAAAAACAAAATTTTAAAGTCATCATATGGAAGAAATAAGACATGTCTAATCTATAGATATTTCTCCTCGAATAGTCATCAGAAATGTAACTAGAAATGTTACATTATATATAAGTTGCGATGCCAACACTAATCACACAAATATAACTTGTGATCATCGCCCATTGAATATAGAGCTTCAATAATCCTGAAGCCTTAAAACCTTTTATTGGATCAATACTTCTCTCAATTATGGAAAAGAATAGTGTGACAACAAGTCCTATTAACATAATTATCGTAATCATTAGACTTGTTATTAACATTGACTGTCCAATAAAAAAGAATATATTTTTTAAGATTTCTTTACACCGACCTTTCTTAATATTTAATCAAAAACAGAGATGCAATTGAAATATACATAAAACTCAAATACCAAGGCTGCTGCGGAAATATCTGGTGCAATGGCTCGATAGATTTGGTTTTTACACTCAGTTTAATTGCAATGATCAGACACACTACAAACCCTACAAGTCCAATTGTTCCAAGCGCCAATGCTAACTTTTCACAAGTATTTAAGATCAATGTCATCTGCATGATTTCTCACCTACTCTCTTAAATCTGTATTTCTGTTCTACATCAGGATATTTCTCGTGATCGACTTCACTCAGAAACATCTCAACTGGTCTGGCATAAATGTTAAAATCTCCATACATTGCCTGATAAATTACCAGTTTTTCATTTGTTTCTGTATGTGTTGCAAGGTCAATCACTTTATAGAAATGTCCTTTAAAGTGTTTGTAAATATCATCTTTCTTTGGTAAATCTCTGTTATTCATGAATATCTCCTATCTTTGTTGGCAAATGCCCTAGTACAGCTTCAACAAGTGCAATATTGGCTTCCATGTTAAAAGACTTTAATCGGATATATCCATCAAGTGTACAAGTATTACCATTACTAAGTTCTTTTTGATAATTTTTATAGTGACTTACAAGATCATCTCTGCTAACACCAATTGCTGATGTTACAAATTCAAGTAATTCGCTGTCTTCAAAATCTTCGCCACGACAGTAATTGCAACTAGATCCAAAATTTTCTTTCTCATATCCATCTAATTCTGCACAGGTTTCACTACACCATTTAGCTCCACAGTCACACCAATTGCTACCGTGATAATCGAAAAATACCTTACCGCAATGGTCACACACTAATGGAATATTGCTCATATCTACTTACTCTCCTGTTCTTTATCCTCTTTCACAAGAATTGCTTTCCAAGTTTTACTGTTACATGAAGATGCTGAAATTTTGTAACCATCATTTAGATAATCATTTACAAAATCTTCAAATGTTTCAGAATTTGTTTCTTCTACAACTACGCAACGACTTCCATCAACTGCATGTCCAATATTCTTTTGTACAATTTTTTTCAGTGTAGTAACTTGATGCAGCAAATCATATGTTGGAATTTGAGTTATATTATTAGTGCTTTTATAATTCATACACACTGTCAATGTTTCAATAACATCTCTTAAATCATCTAATGTTTCTTTTGTCATACCTATCTCCTTTCTAAAATGTCTCCCACCATAGATCGTGCACTTTCTTATAACCACCTCTGCTTGGTACATCCAACACTCTGCGAACCATTTTATTAGATAACCTTTTGTGAAACCTATAATTCCTACTGTAATCACTGATATAAAATCTTTTATAGTAAGGTTTCTTACATGGTATTTCATAAAATCTACAATAATACTTGTCCACATATTGCACAGGCGCAGGATACCAACCGATATTTTTAAATCTCGCCAACCGTTGTTGATATTTCTTCCTACGATTTCTCTTATGTAACATTGTCTTACGATTTTGTTGAAATTTTGTAGGAACATATTGCAGAAAGTCCGTATCCTGTGGACAATCTTTTGATTTTGGCATAATTAGTACACTCCTTTCTATGGTGGGATAAAAGTGGAATTTTACTCTGCTGTATTATGGTATAGTGACAAAGGTTGATCTTTATCGGTTTCGTTCCATAAAACTACTTTGTTGGCACATATAGATATTTTTACGTCAATCACTCTTTGATTTGTTGATCCTGCCCACGGATATGACATATCTTTCAATTCGTCTACATACTGTCCATCCACAAGAACATCTATATATGGAAGAATTTCTTTTCTACAATAATTTGCTAGAGGATCACTATTCAAATAATGCAAGTCTAAACCGATGTCTTCTGCTTTATTCCCTGTGTATAGCCAGATTTTTTTACTTGGCATAAACTCTTGCACAAATTTACATATTGCGGAAACACCTGAAAGATTTTCTGGAGCTAACGGTTCTCCTCCAAGAATACTTAATCTTGTATATTGCGGATTAGTTAATGGACGTAACAATTCCAATACATCCCACGTTGTTAATTCTTTACCGCCATTAAAGTCCCATGTTTCTTTGTTAAAACAATTCTTACAATGGAAATGACATCCTTGAACGAAGAGGGCTACGCCAAGCCCTTCTCCGTTGCTAATGTCCATTTTTCTTATTGAAGCGTATCTCATCTATTCAGCTCCTTATCATCTAAGTGGTAAACTCGATCATGGATATCTCCATATCTTCCCTGATTGCCTCCATTCTTAGAAGTCCCAATGTAACCACAGCATCTGAATGCAATATCCATAGTAGAACCATCTTCATTTCCGCACTGAGGACATCTCCATTTCAAAATACCATCTTCGTCAACTAATGGAATATCTCCAGAGTATCCACATTTTTCACAATAACAACTCTTTGTATTGATTTCTGCATACATAATATGATCATACATATATTTAATTACTTCCAATAAAGCACTTACATTATGTTCCATATTAGGAGTTTCAATATAACTTATTGCCCCTCCTGGACTAAGTTTCTGGAATTTTGCTTCAATACGAAGCTTGTCAAAGGCATCAATTTCTTCAAACACAGGAATATGGTAGCTGTTTGTAATGTAATTTCTATCTTTGCCATCAATTTTTTCAAACACATCATTGCCAAATCGTTTCTT
Source organism: Anaerostipes sp. Marseille-Q3525 (assembly GCF_018223505.1). Lineage (NCBI taxonomy): Bacteria > Bacillati > Bacillota > Clostridia > Lachnospirales > Lachnospiraceae > Anaerostipes > Anaerostipes sp. Marseille-Q3525. The sequence goes on along the minus strand of NZ_JAGTTT010000013.1, from coordinate 24,343 downwards.
TAAACACTTGGCAAATTTATACGTTGTAGACTCTAAAGGTGTACCATAAATACTGTAATCAATATTTTCTTCACTCTTCCACTGCTCACATTTGTCATTCATTCGTTTCATGATTTCTAATCCAAATTTTTCACCAACTCCACCATCTGAATGAGAATGTCCAGTCATATATTTGACGCATTCATATAATCCTGCATAGCCTAATGAAATAGTTGAGTATCCATCAAATAATAATGGATCAATTACCTCATGCTTTTTCAGTCTGCTATATGCCCCATACTGCCAAAGAACAGGTGCTACATCTGACTTTGTTCCAAGGAGACGTTTATGTCTTTCTTTAAGTGCTTTATGACATAATTCTGTTCGTTCATCAAACAATGCCCAAAATTCATCCATATTCTTTTTAGAAGACAATGCGATATCTGGAAGAGATAATGTAACGACTCCTTGGTTAAATCTGCCATAATATTTATGCTGCTTTGGATCATAATTTTTTGCGTGTGCGATATTGCCAATTCCTTTATCTGTAAAACGATCAGGTGTTAAGAACGACCTGCATCCCATGCAAGTATAAACATCTCCTTTTAGCTCTTTCATAACCTTTTCAGATATATAGTCTGGAACCAATCTTTTCGCAGAACATTTTGCTGCTAATTTTGTCAGATACCAATATTCTGTAGATTCGTCACAATTATCATCTTCCAGGACATAAATTAATTTTGGAAATGCTGGTGCAACAAATACACCATCTTCATTTTTAACTCCTTCATCTCTTTGTCTAATCATCTCTTCAATCAATAAAGCCAAATCTTTTTTCTCCTGTGGCGTTTTGGCTTCATTTAGATACATAAAAATGGAAATAAATGGTGATTGTCCGTTGGTCGTCATAAGCGTGATCAGCTGATACTGTATGATTTGTATACCTTTTTTGACTTCTTTATACAATCTATTGGCTACAATTTTTTCAATATGCTGTTCTTTATATGGAATATCAATATGCGCCCATTCTAATTCAACTTCAGATCTAATTTTCTTTCTACTCACATCTACAAATGGTGCTAAATGTGCTAAAGAAATACTCTGTCCGCCATACTGAGAACTAGCCACTTGTGCAATGCCTTGAGTCGTAATATTGCAAGCAGTTGAAAATGAATGTGGCTTTTCAATTAATACTTCGCTAATTACTGTGCCATTCTGAAGCATGTCTTCAATATTTAATAATCCACAATTATGCATTTTCTGTAAAAAATAATCTCTGTCATGAAAATGAATGATACCTTCCTTATGTGCTTGAACAATTTCTGGTGGAAGTAAATAGCGTTCTGTTGCATCTTCGCTAACGATACCAGCAATATAATCTCTTTTTGTTGGATTTAATACAGAGTTTTTATTTGCATTTTCATCTTTAATTTCTTCGTTGGCATCCTCAATAAGCCCAAGAACTTCGCTGTCAATAGAGTCATAATTCTCTCTCTGGAACTCACGAACACTACGATAACCTTCATAAGCTTTAGCAGTTAATTCCTGCCCTTTCTCAACAAGTTTTTTGAATACCATTGCTTCAATTGCAGAAATATCAATCTCTTCAGATAATTGTTTACAATCGTTCTCAATCTCTTCTGCGACCTGTCTAGCCACATCCTCTTTGATTAAACCAGATCCATTTTTCATTGCTTTCATAATCGCTGTGTAAATTTTGGTCTTGTCGAAATCTACAACAGTACAATCTCTTTTAATTACTTTCAATAAAAGACCTCCAATAAATTATGTAATAATATCATCATCTATATGTAACGCACCCGTCTCCTGCTTTCTTGCAGTTCAACGTATATCGTGCATCATTACCATCGCCATCAATCTTTTCGGTTGATACGCTCTCAATCATCATTGTCTTACCTGTTTCTACATCCTTAACAAGTACCTCTTTTTCTATGTGTAGTTTAGAAACTAAATTCCTAAGCTGATTAATTGTTCTGATCAACTTCCTTTGTTGTCGCTCCTTCCGTGTCTCTAATCTGTCTTTTGAATCTCTCTAGCTCAGCCATAATATTCAGACAAGTCATAGACAAACTTCCTTCATTATTAATAACGGCATCGCATAAATCATAAGCTTCTTCAAAAGCAGATTCGTCTTTTTTCATTCTTTCATCAATTGCATCATTTGTATCTCCACGATCTTTCATTCTCTGAATACGTGTAGAACTTGGTGTATCAATACATAATGCCAAGATATGTTTCTTATGATAATTTTCTTTTAACTGTTTTAATCCTGGAACATCAACTACATATACATCTGCATCATCACACTGACTTTCTGTAGCACAATACCAATTGCCAGTATAATGATTCTCTGCAACCTTGCCTGTAATTCTGGAATACTGGGCTAGATTTACATATGTATGATCATCAAGTTTGTCTGCTCTCTTCTCTCTGGTTGTATATGATCGTAGATATTTCAGACCGTAAATGTCTTCCAGATACTTCGCTGAGACACTTTTTCCTGCTCCAGATCGCCCGACCAGAGCAATTAAAACATTACTTTTATCTCCTGTCATCTCTATAAGTCCTTTTCTAATTTCTTGATTCTTCTATTGATTTTTGTTACGATTTTGCCATTATCTTTGCTTCTAGCAATTAAGACGGCTTTTCTATCCTTTAATAAATTTAACTGCTCTAATTTTGTCATATACTCATTTTCTCCTTAGGCTATATTTTAGTTTTCAGTTGCTGTTTCTGACGATTCCTCTACAACCTCATCAGAATCATCATCTACATATTCAATATCTTCTTCTTTTACTTTTGTTGCAGGATCAAGTTCTTCGTACTCTTCCTCTGTGGCTGGCTCTGTTTTAACAGTTCCACATTTTTCGCAATAAGTTGTCCAATGATATCCATTCTCTTCATCATATGCAATTGTTTTTTCTGCCCACACATGACTACATGTTTTATCTGCATCATCTGGATATTCTGGTTCTGTATAATCTGCATCGTCTGTATCGTCTGCGGTAGAATTTTCAGTATTTTTTTCTTCTTCTGTTGTTGCCGATACATCATTTGTTGTATCTTTAGAATCTTCTTTGACGGCATTTTTCTTATTATTTTTCTGCTCTGTTGTGTTCTTTGTAATTTCTGTAGTTGACTTACCTTCTGTTGTTGCAGAAACCTGTTTATCAGTGTTATTATTTAGTGTATCTGCATAAATAGTATATGCTGAAACGCATCCTACTGCTGTTAACATTAATGCTCCAGCGATTAATAATTTTTTAATTCTCATAACATATTCTCCTTTTAATCTATCAATCCATAAACGATGCCATTATATAGATGGCGATTGCCATTAATACAATTGCAACAATTACTACTACACCGATTGGTATTACAATACTTGTTATCATCCAAAGTACAAATGCAAATACTCCGACAGATATGAATATTGCAAGAAACCAGATAATAATTAATGCAATCGACGCCAAGAAAAATTTTAAGATTTTCTTTATGATATTGAATCACCTACCTTATGGCATTTCGTCATAAATTTTACTTACATCATCTAATAATTCTTTTGGAAGATATCTTTCTAAGATCTCATTTGAATTATCAAGTGTTTTCTTGTAGAAATCTTCTGCAATACCACCGCCAATAGCAGCAATCGTGTCTGTGTCACATGGTAAAGATAATACATTTCTTAAGAATGATTCATAATCTTCGCTTTCCAAGAAACATCTAATTGCCACAGGCACACTATCTTGAACTGTCGCAGACCAAACATAATTCTTTCTATAATCTTCAAGTGGTCGATCAACACCATATGTATACTGGCTAGATGGATAAAATCTTAAGGCATATTTGTAAATTTCTTCTTTTGATCTGTCCCAACGAGCCATAAAAGAACAACTTGTCACAACCGATGCTCCTTTGTAAGATTCTGAGTGGCTGTGGGTTTTCTCACATGTATATCGTGCAATATCAATATAAAATTTAAATGCATCTGGATTGTCTGAAAATCCCTTAAAATACATCATAATTGGTGAAACTCTCATTGCGCATCCATTGCCAAAACTCTCGTTTACATGGTTTCCATCATCGTACAACCAGTCTTCAAACATTTCACCATATCCTACGCCAGAATATTTCTTACCATATTCTAAGTAGAACTCCCAAGGTTCTTTATTGGTTTCATCTAACAACCACATACCTGTTGCAATACTGAGAACTGTATCGTCCGTATATTTGCATTTATCTGTAAACAATTCACAGTTCTTCCAATCTAAATTGTGAGGTCTGCGGAACTCATATTGAGAACCGCAAATATCTCCTAAAATTGCTCCAATTAAAGCCATTTAATCACCTACCTTCTGTATCGAATAATGACTCAAAATCATCTTTTTTCATTGTCATAAATCTTCCATTTTTACAACGAATAATATAATCGCCTTCTTCTAATAACATGTGAGACTGTTGTCCAATACTTACGAAAGCATTATAAAATCCACTTAAATTCTGGTCTTTATGAGAAGAATAATATGTCTTCTGTTTCGCTTCATAATAAAAGTGAGGAGACTCTTCAGACAACCAGTCTGGCATTTGCCCTCTGATCTCGATCATCACATGTAATTCCACTATTGTCGGATTATATTCGCATGGAATAATCTCTTCTTGACGATTAGAATAAAATTGCCATGCCTGCATATTTACTTCATGTTTCATAATTCACCTAACGTATTTCATCAAAGATTAATTTTATCTAACATCAATTCTTCCCACTTGGCACGAATTTCCTTTGGTGTCTCTTTTGAGTGCATCAATTCACTTTCATTAATAAAGCGTGAATAATCGTTGTTAAATTCTAAGTTTTCTTTTTGTATTCGCATTGAACAATAATTAGTTATAATACTAGGTTTCTGTCGCATTTTATCTATTCTACGATCATCCAATCTTCAGCTAACATATCTGTCTGACTTGCAAGCCAAGGAACCACGTTACCCTGTGCTGTTTTCATTGCAATATAAGCACCATATTCGACTAATCCGTCTTTGTTTACAATGCTTTTAGCAATATCTGTGCATGGCGCATAAGCTCCTGCTGGAACATAATATAAAAACATACCTTTCCCATTCCAACCTTTTCTTGCTACTTTTCTTTTATCTTTCATTGCATCAATTGCTGTTCCAAAATCCATAATAAATTCTCCTATTTTCTAAACTGTCGCACTAAACATTTTGCCGCATCCATAATCCATGCATCTCTTTTGACTATTGCAGCCGAAATTTGTTCAGCTTCCCTTTTCTTTTTCTGCTGTATTCGCTCCCAATGTTTCTGTGCTTTGTCCATTCAGCTCTCCTTTACTTACTCCAACCAATCATTGTCAATATAATAGAAACCATACGTTAGACCACCAGTTAAGATAATCCAAAACATCCAGAATATCCATTTCCAAACTTCGCCACTCGACTTATATGACTCGACTGTTTCATGTAAATTTGTTGCACTTAAGTCACAAGTTGTCATAGTGTTATTTTTTAGTTTTGTGTAAACAGTTCCCTTAACTGTTTTTGCTTCCATACCATAGTATTCATACCTGACACGAGAAGAATGATAAATTCTTTTTAGGTAATGACTTCCTATGAAATCAATCTTATCTTCATTGAATTTCTTACCTGCAAATTTAATCTTTTTGCAAGTCTTACTTTCTCTCCACATATCATCCCACGAATACCAAACTCTCTTTCTGTAATGGACTTTTCCTTTACTGTCTTTACTTTTTTCAATTTTTTCATGTCTGCGATACTCTTGTCTGACTTTTCTGACATAATAATACTTACCGCCAATTTCTTTGTATGTAACTGTGTCTACAGGTTCTAACTTCCCATAAACAAAAGCATTACCAACATTGGTTTCCATACCATATTGAAAAACATCATCACTTTTTATCTTAAGGGCATGATTGTATTCTTCATTCTTATCAAGGATGAAATTATCAATATTACTACTGATAACGATTCCAAACACAAGCATGACTGCGATCAATGTTATACTCGCTAAGATTTCCCTTGGCGTTATCTCATAATTACCAAAATTCAATCCTTTGTGTTGCCTCATATGTTACTCTCCAAATAAATGCTGAGGTGCAGTTTCAGAAGCATCCTTATATTCTAAATAAGTATAATTTTTTGTTTCATACCCAAGATTACTTAAGAAAATTCGTGTTGGAAATTTCTTTACATATCTGTTATATTCTTTGATCTGCTGATTGTAGTTACTGCGATATTCAGCAATCAAATTCTCTGTGACAGATAATTCATTCATCAGCCTTTTATAGTTCTTATCTGCCTTGAGTTCTGGATAAGATTCTGTAACTGCTGCAATTGCTGTACTTGCATTTTCAACAGTTCCTTTAGAACTACGTCCTTTAACGATTTCTTTAAGTGTACTTGCCTCATGTTTATCATAAGATTTTACACAATCCGCCAAGTTATAAATCAGATCAACCCTACGTTTCTCCTGTACGTTAATGTCGGATTTTGCTTTGTCAACCTGTTCTTCTAATGAAATTGCATGATTCTGCGAACTCTGAACTCCAAATGTACAAGCTAGAAATACCGCCACAACTCCTACTAGAATGATTACTGGAATCTTCCATACAGTGTTTTTCTCTTTACTCATATTTAATTTTCTCCCTTCAGAATCTTAATTAATCCATCTTCATCAATGATCGGAATGCCTAACTGTTGTGCCTTTTTATTCTTACTGCTTGTAGAATTCACATCGTTGTTCACAAGATAATTCGTATTTTTGGATACAGATCCTGCGACTTTGCCACCTCTGGACTCAATTTCATCTTTGATCACATTACGATTGGCAAACTTATTTACCTTACCAGTTACAACAAAAGTCATTCCTGTGAGGTTAACAGTAGATTCTTTCTTGCTTTCTGACATTTCAAATTCAAGTTCTTTGGCTAATGTCTCAACCATTTCAAGGTTTTCTTTGAAATAATCATCCATTGACAATGAAGTATTGATACCAATACCATCAATATGTCCAAAATATTTTCTCTGTTTGATTCTTTTAATAAATACATCGTATGGATTTTCATTGTTCGATAGAGAAATCTTATCAATAAGCTTGCAAATATCTTTTGCCGTTGACTTCCCGACAAGTTCAATACCAAGTGCTGTTACGAAATTAACCAGTTTACACCTACGACTTTCCTCGATACTATTTAATAAGGAAGAAACACTTTTTACACCAAATCCATCAAGGTTCTTCATCTCAGATTTATGCTCTGCTAAATTATAAATATCTGCATAATCTTTCAGCCATCCAAGATCAATAAATCTTTTCAGTGTTGCCTCAGATAAACCTTGAATATTCATTGCATCTCTGGAAACAAAGTTTACAAATTTGCTGAGCAATTTAGCTTTACAATCAGGATTCATGCATTTCAGAACTTTACTATCATTTTCATTGATGATTTTTGCTTCGCCACCGCAGGTTGGACAAGTATCTGGAATCTTGAATGTATTACTTCTTGTCAGATTATCGTGTACTTTTGGAATTACCATATTACTACGATAAACTTGAATCGTATCACCTACACCAAGTTCCAATCCTTCAATGTAACTTACATTATGTAATGTAGCTCTTGTAGTTTCTGCACCATCAAGATCAACTGGATCAAATACAGCAACTGGATTAATTAATCCTGTACGAGATGTGTTCCATTCAATATCTCTGATCGTTGTTTCATAGAGGTCATCTTTATATTTGTAGGCGATCAACGATAATGGGTGATGGCTAGTCATTCCTAACGATTTACCATATTGATAATCGTTGTAGGAAATAATTAAACCATCAACAGGATATTTGTATGTCTCTGGATCAAATTTCTCCATATATTCTTCAACATTATCTCGATTAACAATCTGATGTTCTACAACGTCAAATCCCTGCTCTGCAAGATATTTAAAACTATCCACAATACTTGGCATTTCTTCTTCAGATACGCCATCAATTTTGACTAACTCAAATGCTTTGTATGCAAGTTTTCTTTCCTTTGCTACATTCGCATCTAACTGTCTGACGGTACCTGCTGCCAGATTTCTTGCGTTCTTGTATTTACCATGCAACGCTTCATTGATTTTCTGGAAGTTTTCATAACTGATAACTGATTCGCCACGTACCTCAATACTACGCTTATCAGGAATCTCAAGAGGTAAATTGAAAATCATACGTGCCGTATGAGTCACATCTTCTCCAATTTCGCCATTTCCCCTTGTAATTGCTTGTTTTAAGCGTCCTTTTTCATACCTTAGTACCACCGTCAAACCGTCTTCCTTCCACGATAAAACACCAATTTTATCCGCAAGAAATTTTTTGACTTCATTGACATCCTTCGTCTTCTGAGCTGATAACATGGGGCGTGTATGCTTTACTTTAGCCAGAGAATCAATTACAAATCCTTGAACGTGGTGGATGGGCGAATTATTTAAAACAACGCCAGAATCTCTCTCAAGTCGTTCTAAAGCAGTGCATAAATCGTCAAATTCTTTATCTGAAATGATCGGATTATCCTCTGCGTAGTACGCATATGAAGCATCATTGATTCTGTCGATCAAGACATTCATTTCTTTCACATATTCAGTTTTCATAATTTTTTGGATTTTCCTTTTCTTGTTTATATTGTTTAGTTGATTATTTTAATTTGTGTTTCTATGTCTTTCAGTAACTGCCAATTACTTCACTACATATATTTTTCTGTGCTGTTGCACATTCACTGTTTCGGAATGTGTTGACTTGAACACGTCTACATGCATTCCTTTTACTTTGCCTCCACAATCTTCTGCCACAAAGATTGTATCACCGTATCCCTCAATCTTAACTCTTGTTCCATAAGGGATAATGTTTTTATCAACCGCAATCGTATGATATGGTCGAGCAAATTTATGCCCTGCATGATTCCAAGCAATCTTAGATCCATATCCTTCTGAACACTCATAACATGGACAATATGCTGTGATCAAAAATGTTCCAAGCGAACTCTTTTCTAGTTCTTGCTTTCGCTTCAGCCGTTGTCGTTTAATTCGCAATCGTTTCTTTCGAAGTGTTTCTAATCGAATCTGTTTTGCTTTTTCTTTATCAGCTTTCTTACATTTCTGATAATGCTCATGAACGTCTTTTAATTCAACGCTTTGACTGATTGGATTATTTGAAATCACATTGTCTTGCTTATTTTCTACAGCAGTTGTCTCTGTTGATAGTGTTGAAGCCTCTACAGAGGGTCGCTCCTCTGCTTTGACTGTGTGAGTCATAAACCCCGAACACATTGCTAAAAAACTAAACGAAATAACTTTCATTAAAAATCTTTTTCTCATTTCCACATCTCCTTTCTTTAACATGTTCTTATCTTATCATACCTTTATGTGCTTGTCAATAGCATTTAAAGATATTTTATGACTGTAAACTTAACCATGTACGTCGCTTATTATGATTTGTCATAATACATCTTTTGAACGCTTCTGGCTCTGCAAAGAGCGCAAATCTTTTCTTAGCTCGTGTTAACATCGTATATAACATACAGTTATCAAGCAATTTGTAATGCGTATTGTCAATAATACCGATCATGGTCTGTGCTGCCGATCCTTGAAGCTTATGCGTGGTTAATGCGTATGCTAATTGCAGTTGTCCAAGTTGAGCGAAAGAATATTCAATCATCTTCTCTTCGATATTTGCATTCATAGACACCAAACATATTTCTTTTTCTTTATCAATTGCTGTAATGTATCCAATATCACCATTAAATACGTCTCGCTCGTAATCATTTGAGGTCTGTAATACCTTATCTCCTAAATAGTATTTACGATCTTTGAATTCAACAAATGGTTTATTACTACTAGCAAATAATTCTTTCTGTACTGCTTTGTTCAATTCATCTGTACTGTTCGTACAATTACTTCTTCGTGGAGAAACAATCACAACATTGTCAATTCCTTCCTCTTTAACAGATTTGATATACTGTTTTACTGCCATATTAAACAATGATTCTCTATTCTTCCTAAACAAATAAAACATATCATTTAGTTCACCATGGACAATTTTTAACTGTGGACTATCCAATGGATTAATCCCTCTTCGAATCTTTCTTGCATCCGTTAAAATACCAGATTTTTCTGCTTGTCTCATCGGTTTGGTAAGCTGCACACTATTTAAACCTTTCTTTTTTAACAGATCCGAGAAAATATTACCAAATCCAATTGGTGGCAACTGCATATAGTCACCACAAAAAATTAATCGTGTTCCTGGTCGAATTGCTAATAAAAAATTATAGAAAAGGCTCGCATTTGTCATACTACTTTCGTCCATAATTACTACATCAGCAGGTAATGGGTTATCTTGATTATAACAAAAACTATCAATACCTTCTGCCATAAGCAATCTATGAATAGTCCGTGAGTCTAAGCCTGTTGCTTCTTTAATTCTTTGGGCTGCTTTTGCAGATAAGGCACACGCAACAATGCTATTATTTCTTTTTTGGTAGCATTTAATAATTGGTTTCAGAATTGTTGTTTTACCAGTTCCAGCTTCTCCAGAAATAAACACAACTTGGCAATTTAATGCTTTATTAACTCCTGTAATTTGCTCTTCTGAAAACATAAACCCTTCTTCATCTTCAACTTCGGAAATCGTCTGACTAATCTCACTATCTGTTATTGGTTCGTAATCTGTTGTATTCCCAAATGAATATTTCTCCATATCTTTAATCAATTCGTAAATATTCATTTCTATTTTATAGTACGATTTCAGACCAATTTTATCTCCAGATGTATATAAATAATTTGGTAAATTTTTATCTGATTCTTCATCAAACCATTCGTCAAATATAGGTAAGCATTCAGATACTGCATTACTAATATTGCTTCTTAAATTTTTGATATACACATATGTATGTCCATCATTATCACCAACTTGATGCAAGTCGTAGGAAATAAATGCATTTAACCGTTGATTTGAGCATCGCAATTCTGGTTTCAATTTGAGTGCAATATCATCAACTCGTTTAAATCCCATACCCTTTACTCTAGTTAGTATATATGGATTTTGTTCAATCTGCTTTTTTAAGACACTTGGATTAGGTTCGGATTTCAATAATCTTTCAATCGTTGGTAACGTAACCCCATATGGTTGCAACATTACAACAATATCAGAAATCACATAGTTTTTAATAATTTTATCTCTAAGCTTCTTCCAAGTTTTATCTCCTAGTCCTTTGATTTCTGAATGGTCAATCATCTCTAACTGACCATTCATTACATCTTCAACAACATTAGGATATTTCGCAATTAACTGATCTGCGATTGCTGTGTTCGTCTGTGTTTTTAAAAATACCTTTTGTGCTTCAAAAGTTTTAGGAACTTCAGCAACTATAGAAAGTGGTTTATATTGGTATTCATTGTATTTCTTAGAATATGTCATATTGGCTTTAACCTTATATTTCGTTCCTAAATACAACTCCTGCATATTACCAACCAATTTGCCACATTTATTCATTTTTTTATCGGATAAGCCATCAAAATCATTATTATTATATGGTTTACATTCTGGTAAATCTTCTGCTGTACAGAATGTGTAAATCCCAAATAAAGATTCTTCATTATAATAAATCTGATATAATGGGACAATCTCAAACTCATATTCTTTTGTACTATCCACCACTTTAGGCGACAACCCCCTTCACTTTCTTAATATCTTCTAACCATTGTTTATATGGTTTAATTTTCTTTGCGATAACCTTCTCATCTGAATCTTTTCTGCATAACATCGCAATCTGATTTCCTTTGGCAATCATATCTTCATATTCTTTTAATTGCGAATGCCAGACGATTGCCTCAGTCAATCCAAAACTAGAATATAAATTCACATACGCAAATGTCTTTTTATTTTTGTCTTTCTTTTTATCAACTTTAGCGATCACTGCAACCACAGTACAATCATCTCCATCTTCAACATCTTGAAATTGTTTTGACATATACTTGTATGCCTGATCAAATGGGTTATCGTTGATAAAGATTTGCAATGCTTCAAATTCCCAAAAATCTTCATTCTCAAGATATTTTTGATTCTGTGCGATAAATTTCTGAAATCGTTCTTTTTCCTTATCTTTATACAGTTCATACTTTTTATCGTTGTAAGCTTTTAATATTGCATCTTTGTCGTAATCATATTTCTTCTCACCTATACGGTAATCTTCAGCGTCAATATCCCATTTGATAAGTAATTGTTTGTAACTCGGTGCTTTCGCAACTGGTTTAAATGTTGTTGGCTGATACATAGATTTCAAATATTGAATTAAAGTTTTACGTTTATTCTTTGTTGGAATTGCACCTGCTTTGATCAACTGAATAACCTGTGATTTACTTGGGTTAATACGTTCGCAAAAGTTTTCAAATCCTATGAATTTACCATTTTTATCACGGTCTTCAAGAATCACCTTTGCAATTTTTTCTCCAATACCACTGATAGCCGATAATCCAAACAATATATACACATCGTCAATACTGAAATTCATCATTGATTTATTTAAGTTTGGTGGTAACACTTGAATCTTAAACGCCTTGGCATCAAGAATATATTTATTTACCATTCCTGCCTTATCTTTATTGCGATTCAATAATGCCTTAAAAAAACACAACGCATAATGTTTCTTTAAAAACGCTGTTTGTAAGCATAATACAGCGTAGGAGTACGCATGACTTTTGTTGAATAAGTATCCCCCTTTTTGGGATAATGTCTCGCTAATCTGTTTTGCAATTTCTTCGGGGTATCCATTCTCAATAATCTCGTAATAAAGCTTTTTAGATTCAGATTTTACAAGTTCAATATTCTTCTTACCAATCGCCTTACGGAATAAGTCAGCTCCTCCATAACTTCGACCACCAAATTTACGAACAATATCAAGTAATTGCTCCTGATAAATCATACATCCATACGTTTCCTTTAAGATTGGCTCCATATCTGGATGGATATATGTAATTTTCTCTGGATGATGTTTATACTCAATGAATTCTTCTAAGACATCCATTGCATCTGGTCTATACAGTGCTAATACAGCTGCCAACTCTTCCATGTTTGAGACTTGTAACCTAACCAGCAAATCCTTCATACCAGCACTTTCGACCTGGAAAACACCATTCGTCATTGCACTACGCAATAATTCATATGATCCTTTATCCATTTCAAACTTTGGATTGTTAATATTTACATCAAACTCAGTTAACCCTGCGTCAATTTCGGCTTCTTTTACAGTGTTCAATGTAGCAACACCCAAAATATCAAATTTAATAATCCCAATCTCTTCAACGATACGTTTATCTACTTGGATGACGTGTTCTCCATCAGTTCCAAGTTTCATTGCCATATAATCGCTAATATCTGTATCTACAATTCCAACACCACCTGCATGAGAAGATACTGTTTTTACTCTACCTGCAAGATGAGATGCAACGTCAAAAAGCTCTTCATATCTTGGATTCTCTGCTAAATCTCTGTTATTCCATAAAGATTCTTCAATCGTGTCATATACAAATTTTTTACTTAGTTTGTCCATCTCGTGATAATTGAACCCTAAAACCTTGCCAACATCTTTGATTGCCACAATTGGAGTAATAAAACTGAAATTGATAATCTGGCATACTCTGTTTTCGCCATACTTATCGATCAAATATTGGATAATCTCATCTCGTGTACCAACATCTGTATCTGTATCTGGCATCGAAATTCTTTCTGGATTCAAGAATCTTTCAAAAATTAATCCATACTTGATAGGGTCTAAGTCTGTAATCGTGATCGTATAACATACCAAACTACCTGCACAACTACCTCGACCAGCACCAATTGGAATACCATTTTCTCTTGCAAAATTGATAAAATCCCAAACAATTAAGAAGTATCCATCGAATCCCATGGAATGAATAATATCTAACTCATAATCAATTCTTTCTTTTCTAAGTTTCTGCTCATCTTCTGGTAATTTATCGAATCCTCGTTTTACCCACCCTGTATCAATCAGGTACTTCAAATAAGAATAATTATCTTCAAATCCTTCTGGTAATGGGAAAGATGGTAACTGAGGTGCTTGAAATGGCATGTGAATTTCATCAATTAAATCTGCAATCCTATCAGTTTCTTCAAGCCCTTTAGTTACTGCATCTTCTCCAATTTGACTATCCATAATTGCATGAATTTCATCATCAGATTGCAAATAACATCCTTCGTAAATTTCTGCTGCGGTTTCAGTATCGTGAGCAAGTTTTACATGCCAGTTCTGATAATATAAATCTTCTTTTCTAGCAGCGTGACTATCAGTTGTAATAATGTATGGTGTATTAGTGTCTACTGAAAGCTGTAAGATTTTCTGATTATATACCATTTGATCCTGATGTGAATGTGACTGCATTTCTAAATAAAAATGTGGAAAAATCTCTTTGTATTCACGAACATATTTAACACATTTCTGATAATCTGGCTCTCTGGCAAGTTTAGATGCCAAACAAGCACTACTCACAACCAGATCCTTAGCATATGGTTTCAACGCATTCAGATCAATTCGTGGCTTGTAGTAAAATCCATGAAAATTTGAATCAGTTACCAATTGATTAATTGCTTTTCGACCATTCTCGTTCTTTGCCAATACAATTAAATGGAAATATTTGCTATCCTTGTTCTGTTCTGTCATATCAAAGCATTCATAAAATTCAACTCCAAAAATCAATTTAATACTTGGATATTTCTCATGAAGCTTATCATAATAGCACCAACTATACTCATTGCCATGTTCAGTGATAGCCAGGGCTTTTAGTCCTATCTCTTCTGCTCTTTGTAAGTTTTCTTCAGGTAATGCATATCCATCTAACAATGAATAATGCGAATGTGTATGTAATGAACTACTCACTAACTTCACCTCAATCCCAAATATCTTCGTCTAATTCTTCATCTGTTGTGATGCTCAGAACATTAATATCATCAACCGCAATTTGATATTGTCTAATTCCGTTAAAGATATTAGTCTGTGCAGTTCCTACTAATTCAAATGTAACTGTGCCTTCGTCAGAAAAATCATTCATAATCCAATCATAAATCTTATTTTTTTCATCACATCTAAACATCACGCATGGAATATCATTAATCTTGAATTGCATTGTATCCATTTTCTTACCAACAACATTAATTTCTTCCTTATTTAATGTGATATTCTCGACAGCAATCATCGGATCATCAATGCCCTGCCCACGAATATCATCCAATTTAGACATTTCCTGTAGTAGTTCAAAATCTAATCTGCAAGCATCTACAATGAAATCAACTCTATAAGTTGCATCATATTTAATATTTTTCAGCTTGTCGTTTAATTCTGTGATTGCTCCAGAGATATTATCTGTCGAACATCCAAATGCATTAGCGTGACCTTTTGCCCATAAAAATGAATTTGTTTCGGATATCACGTCTTTCAAACTATCAATCGGGCTATGGTCTACATTCCTTGCACTACCACTCATTTCTACTAATCCTGTTTCTGGATTAATATGTTTTCGTAATAACAAACATGGTCTGTTCATATCTTCAGCAATCTTAATAGCAACCAATCCTGTCAAACTGCTATCTAATGTTTCTGTAACATCAAGAATAGTAATCTTACTATCTTTATCTTTTTCTGCCTCTTTCATAATAATCGGAACCATCTTCTTCTTTTGACGATCCTGTTTACCTTTAGCATTTTTGCATAATCGAGCAGCACGATCGTAAATATTCTCTTTGATTACTTCCGCAGGGTTGTTTTTTGTTGCTCTTTTCTTATAGTCAAATACCTCATAGTCTTCAATAAATGCTCTAAAAACCAATTCTTTATCTTTCAAAGAACCAAATCGCACCATACCATTGATAATTGGAACTATATACCACTGAATATTATGAATATTAACAATACTGTGCATTGAATAATCTTGTGCATTGATCAGCGCTTTGAAGCATTCATTCTGAATATTCTGTATTCCTTTATTGACTAAACGACGTGTTTCAAAGGATCTCATATCCATCACATCACCAATATTGGCTAATGCACACAAATCTAAATAATCATCTGCATAATTAATCCATAATTCATCATCCATTGCCTGTAAAAATCTATAGACAATCCCAGCCCCACATAAGTCTTTATTTCTATATCGTGGACTACACTGATTATTTACAATTACAACTTCCTCTGACATTATTTCTTCAGATTCTTCTTTTTCATGGTGATCAAGAATTACAATCTGTACGCCACGGTCTACAAGTTCTGTACATTGTGCTACATCATTGGTGCCTGCATCTGGAATTATTAGAAGTTTCACATCTTCAGGTATAGTAATATCTTCACTTAATCCATGAGCTTTTGCTTTTTTATGTAATAAGTAACAAATGTTACTCTTACCATCATAAAGTTCATTATTAATGCGATTTAAGTACATATATGCCATCGAAGCCGAGCAAAATCCGTCTACGTCCTCGTCAATTAAAATACCGATTTTATGTCCATTTTCAAGTGCAAAAATCGTTGTATTTACTGCGTTTTTGATACCCTCTAAATCGGCATAATCTTGAATTACGCTATCATCGAGGTTCAAATACATTTCATAATCATCAATCCCTCTATTTCTTAAAATTTCTGGCACAACATTAGAGGTATCATTTGTGCCTCCTTCATATAATTTGTATTTTATATGTATAACCTGCCTGTTCTTATTTAAGTGTATACAAATAGTTATTTAACAATAGTTCCCATTTTTTAGGATCATCAGTAGGTGATTCTTTTTCGTCAAGGATTCCTTCTTTTGAATTGTCCATAATGTATGAAATCGGAACTCCATCAATAAAACGATCTCCAAGCTTCTGAATCTCTTCTAATTCAACATCTTTGTCAAAAATAAATACTACTTCAACTCCGAGTCTTGTTAACATGTCAATTTGTTGTCTTGAAACTTGCTTGCCGCCAGTCGCCACAACATTTTGATATCCATATGACCATAGCTGCATGACCGCCTTTTCTGCTTCAGCAACATATACTCTTCCAGCCCTTTCTATATAAGGTAGAGTTTTATTCAGTCCGTATAAGATTCTTTGTTTGGCACATGGTTCAATATATAAATATTTCAGGTCATATTTATCTAACTCTTTCTTGAACAATCGTCCTTTAACACCTACTAAATCACCAATTTCAGAGAAAATAGGTATTGTAATTCTGTTTGTATCTTCGTCATAGCCAATATTAAATTCTTTCTGCGTTAAATAACTAATATGATCTTCATAAAACAGATCATTAACATAGTCTTTATAATAAGAAAGAATTTGTTTTGAAATTGGCTTGACTGGCTTATCTTCTTCAGTTTCTATATTTTCTTTCATATCATGTATTAATTGAGTGATCTGCAAACTTTCTGGCAGTTGCTCATCAAAATCATGATAATAATCTATACCAATCAAATTGGCTAGATATTTTAAACCGTCTGGGAAAGACAGACTTTTTGTAAAACATACCAAGTCAATTAAATCTGTCTGTCTTTCTTTTGCTGTCATTTTTCTTGTATAATTTGTGCAATTTAGGTTTTCGTTGTTATATGTAATAACTGCGGATTCATTATCCCCATCTTTATTTGCACAGCTCCAATATCCAGACGAATGATATTTAATATGATGACAGCCTATATCTTTCAGAATATTTTCTACATAATTGTTGTCGTATATATATTCTTTTAGCTGTGCTACGTCCATAACCTACGCTCCGTTTTTCTCTCGTTTTATGACATATCCTATTTCATCCCAAGTGTTTAAATCCAAATTGATCTCAAAAATTGGAATAACATTCTTATTACCGCCTCGGTTTTTATCAACCTTAATGCAGAAATATGTCTTGTCCTTTTTTAGATCGTGTGCCTGTGGCTCTCCCCAATCACTAATTGACATATACTGATACTTGTAATATTCGTCAGGATGTAACCTTTTACCAAGCATTAAGATATCAGCAACGTGCTTAATCTGTTTTGCGTTGGCAATATTATTACTACTTAACTGGAATATATCTGTATACACTGTGTCATCTGTTAACTGGAATACAGAGAAACAAAACATATGGATTTCTTTCATAAGCTCTTTAATTTTTGTGGCTGTCTGTTTCACCGTTTGCCAATCATCAATACGATAACCTTTTAACGTGTCATAACCACAATATTTCACATCATATAACATACGATGCTTTCTAAATTCAAACTCTAATGCCGAATCTGAGTAATCAGAGCCAACATCTTTGAAATATAATTTTCCTTGACGTTTCTGATCAACCCATTTTGCAACTTGCATAACTTTCTGAAATTCATCTGATGTAGTCGCTACTCTATGCTTATACTCCTCTTCGGTTTCAATAAAGTCTCCATTTTCATTTGTTTTTCTTTCAATCACATTGCCATTATTATCTCTGTAAATACCAAGAACTATTTCCTCTTCTGGCTTTTCAATATCAATCCCATGAAGCTCTTTGAAGCATTTGTTGTTGATTACCGTAACGACTAAGCAATTTCGTAAATCGTCTTCGTCCATTTCGTTACTGAGTAATAAAAATTTCTCATCCATTGCCAATACGATATATGCAATTAACAACATCATATTTCTTGACTTTCCTTCATTACTTAAGAATCCATTGAAAATTACCTTTCCAAGTCGACACCCTCTGAACATCTTATTGAGAATCGCCCAAGGTAACGGAATTCCCAAATCTGGCTTTGATAAAAATGATTCAACCTGTGATTCAACACCACTATTCAACAAGACAGAATCTTCACCTGCACTAATAACAGTATTAATTTTATCTGCCTGAGATCGAATCACTCTATAAATATCTTTTGCTTCCCATTTTTCGAATAATCTATGATTTAAAATTCTTTGAACAGGATATCCATTTCTGTCATACTCTCTTACAAGTGAGTATTTTTTAACGAGATTATAATATTTCTTAAAATCATCACAATCTGCAACCTGCATCCATGATGAAATTGTCTTCCATCCTTTGTATCTTTTATATGTTCTAAGTCTTTCGTCTGATTGACTCATGAACATATTTACCTTATCTTCCTCAATTGTCTGAGTAAATGTTTTGTACATAATCTCAAACATATCATAGAAGAATTTACATGCCTCATCACTGAAATCATACTGGCTTCTCATATATCCACCATAAGAAACATATAAATCTGGTTGTTTATACAAAGCACCAACAAACATCATTTCACTCTGAATGTTAGTTACACTTTTACGTTCTACTGTTTCTTCTGTCAATCAAGTCCCTCACCAAAAATATCACTTAAAATGTCATCCATGTTATCGTCTTGTGTGGCTGTTACTACAGTTTTCTGAGTTGCAATATTATTTGTTTCAACAAAAGATTTTGCAAATTTTTCATTATTCTTTTTGTCTACTTCATTTAATTTCTGTTTCTCTTTCCATCGTAAATAACTATCATACTTTCCCACTAAAACTGCTAAGTCATAATTAACCTGGTGTGTCGGATTATCTTCATCCATCGTTCCTTTTTGTATTAAAAATGTTCGATTTTTCTTAAGATATTTCATCTGACGCTTCCACATATCTAAAAGATCACTTGGCGGAATTGGTTTTGCCAGCCCACGATATGTACCTTTATAAATACTTTTCAATTTTGTGAAAACATATGCTGGTACAGAACCAATGTAATTATAATTATCAAGAATAAACCGATATACTTTATCTTCTAATAATCTTGGTTCAAGTAACACTCGTGCTTTCTGGTTATATTCATCAATCTTAGATAATGCAGATAACCATTTATCATGCTTAGTATTTTTGGATAATAATTTTGCTTCACACATTTTTCGGAAACATTCTTTGTGATAATAACCATTGTCATATTTAACAATCTCTTGTACTTTATCTAAATCAAGTTCAATTACTTCTTTACAATAAGCACATTTTACTGTTAAAACATCTGCCATACTACAGTTACTCCTCGTCCAATATCAAAGGATTAGGTAGCCAAAAATGGCTACCATATAAACCCTTTTATGATAAAACTTCTTCAATCTTCTTAAGTTTTTCAATGTCTTTAATTCGTGTAATCGCAGTAGGTAATCCTTCTTTGGCAAGCTTGTCTTTCATCTCCTGTTTTTCTGGAGGTGTCATCTGCTTGATCATACCAATAATACGTTTTCTAACATCTTCGATAGAATCTTCTTTACTAGAGCTTCCTACAGATACAGCACCAGATTCTTCTTTTTCTGCTTCCTCTTCGGAAACTGGCTTACCTGCTTCTCCAAGAATTTCTCTCTTGTAGATTTTCTGTTCAACATCTACTGCTTTTGTAAGAGCATTACCAAGCGTAAACTCTTTGTTTCCAACAGAATTATCAATAACTTTCTGCCAAGCTAACATCTGTGGATCTTCTACAATCTCGTTCTTTTTATATGTATGTGTTCTATCTTTCACAATCTGAGCACAAACCATATCAGTTTCATTATCAACGAACGTACGAATTACTGTTTTTGCGTTATAATCCATGCCTTTAAATCCGTCAATAATCTTACGACCTGTTGTAACAGTTTCTCTTTTACCGTCAATCATCTTAGATTCTGTCTCATCTTTTTCTCTTGCTGTTACAACACAATGCGCTCCAGAAGCTAATAAATCAAGAATTAAATCCTGACCTTTGAAGTTTACAGTCTGGTAATCTTTTAATTCCATACCTGCACCTTCAATCTTGACAAGTCTGGCTTCACCTGTCATATTTGCAGCATCCGCTTTTACACGATTTCTTTTTTTAGAGAACTCAATCAATCCCTGTTTTGTAGTCAGATTTAAGATTGTTGATCCATCTACAACAATAGCATCAGCTCTAAATGGAAGACCATCTGCGTCTAAAACTACATCATCAGTTTCTTCTCCATCGTCATCAAGCTCGTAGAAGTCACCGTTTGTTTTAACTGTATCAATATAATGTCTTACTTCTCCTAAGCTCTGAGTGTAAACAATGTAAATGTTTTCGAGATTTACACCATTTTCCTCTAATTCTGGTAAATAATCATCAATACTTCCTGATTCAGAGTCTAAATATAAGACTCTGAAAGGTTTCCCATCTGGGCGTTTAAAATACGCTAACTGCATTGCCAGTGTACTTTTACCAGTAAAAGGTTCTCCATAAATAATAGTCATCAATTTACTCTGTGTTTTTGCTGCTTTTCTTGCTTTTGCCAAATGTAAAACTCCTTTATGTATATATTGTTTTTGTTATTTATTTGTGAAATGATTTAGAATTGCTCTTACCAAACATCGCCTTCAGTATCATCTGAAGAATCATCAAAACCAGATCCCCATTCATCATCTGTAGAAGAACTACTTGTCTGTTTATCATCAGACTCACCGAAATCACTTCTTGCTGCTTCTGCCTTTTTAATAGCTTCAATCGCTGCATCAATTGCTTCTCTGGTGTATGTTTCTGAATCAATACTGTCTTTGCTTGCTCCAGTGATAATAAGTTCTTTTCTTGCAGAATTTACGACTCTCTTTGTAGGATCTGCTTCTCCCCATCCATCATCTTCTACTTCAACTTCTTCTGTCTGAATTTCTGTCTTAATATGTCCCCAAACTTCAATAGATGAATATGGCTTCACATTTTTCTTAAAAGTTTTTGCTAATTTCTTATTTGTCATATAGAATTCAGCGTCATCAACAGATGAATAACCAATAATCTTTCCATAAACGATAAAACGTCCTGTTGGCACATCATTTTCTTTTTCCTGTTCGATATTTGTGAATACCATTGTCTGTTTGAAATCAGATCTTACTTTACGTTCTTCATCATCAAGATCAATTTCTTTACTTGTTAAACTAATCTGTGTTGGAGACATTCTTGACCACTGACGTTTAGTACCGTCTTCCCCAGTAAAACTTCCATATTCAATATCTCCTTTGATGAATACACTCTGGTTGTCTGCCATATGTTCTGAAGTATATTTTGTTAAATCAAATGGATCTAAGACAACTTTCTTATTAACAACCTGTCCTTTATCATTGGTCTCTTTTTCAAGACCTGCTCTTGAACCAATAATTGCCCAACCTTCGCCAAGTCCTAATTCTTCAGCCGATTTAAAACGATCCGCCCAAGGAATTTTTTTAGTTTTGTATGTACCATCTTTCTCTCGTTTGATAAAACATACTGTAGGTTTTTCAAATGCCTGAATTTTACATCCAACTTTTACGTCAGGTTCTACTTTAACTCCGAAAGATAATGTTCGTTTATCTTTGCCTTTCTGCGTTTTACCTTCCTTATAAAAGTCGTCTTTCGCACAATCAGTGATTAATCCTTCTAACTGAAATGTACCTTTAGTTTCTGGTAAGTTGAAAAGTCTTTTAGATTTTGTGTTTTCTGCCAAATAAATTTACCTCTTTCTGTTATTAAATTTGTTTAGTTAGTTTTTAGTTTGTAAATAAGTCATCAATTTATATCCACTGTCAACTCTGCCAAAGCCAACAGGAACAAAAAATAATTTTATCTGATCGTCTTACATTGCTATAATCGTTCTAGTACGTTTATAACAAATGCGTCAAAAAAATAATAAAAGCAAAAAGCTTTTTTGAAATTATAAGGATGTGATTAATTTATTTTTAATTTTTTTCAATTGATATTGAATTGCTTGATATGTAACACCAAGGGTATTTCCTATTTCTTCGTTCGTATACCCTTTTGCCTTTAAATTAATAATTAACCTGTCCTTATTATTTAGTATTCGCATTTGCTTATCAAAACACAAAAAGAAAATTAATTTTTTTTCATTATTTTTTTTATCAGCTAACAAAAAAGAATATTCTTTTTCGTCTTCATCTAAATCATTCATTAACTGATTGTACGATAAGGTAAGTCGTTCATCTCTTTTATCTGCAAATCTCCATCGAGTATATGCTATAATTTCTTTTTGCATACATTTATATGCATATGTAGAGAATGATTTAGCTTTGGATTCATCATAATCAATTGCTGCCTTACACAACCCAATAGCAGCGAATCCATAATAGTCATCAAAATCTTGTCTGCGGATACCGCATTTTGTCATAGCAGAGTAAATCAAATTATGATTTTGTTCTACTAATCTTCTCTGTTCGTCATTTAATTTCAACGACATTTTTGCCACTCAAAATATATTTAAATATACTCAAATACATCGAGAAACTGAAATCCTCACGGATAATTCTTACTGTTTCAAAGTACATGCTTTTGTAATGAATTAATTCATATACTACTCACAAGTTCGTGTGTACTCCACAGTCGTAAATTCCCGAAATAGCCTTCGGTACATACTTACATTTGCTTGAATTATGCAACCTTGTAAGCCTTCGCATCTCTAAGATTAAGACTTGCATTAAAATCTCTATCTTCAACATAACCACATGTACAGCAATATATCCTATCTGAAAGTTTTAAGTCTTTCTTAATTTTACCGCAGCAATGACACAATTTAGAAGACGGATACCATCTATCTACGATTCTTAATTCAATACCATTGTCATCACATTTATTTTTTAATCTCGTTCGAAATTCATAGAATTTTTGTGATGCAATTGCTTTTGAAAGATGTCTATTCTTCATCATTCCTGACACGTTCAAATCTTCGATAGCTATGTAAGACGGTTTGGTTTTCACTATCTCAGCTATAGTTTTATTGATATAATCAGTACGGATGTTGTCTATTTTATGATAAAGTTTCTGTACTTTAAGCTTTTGTTTTCGTATATTCTTTTGAGCGGACTCTCCTTTCTTTAAATTTTCATATTTACGAGAGAGACATCTCTGTTCCCTGCGTAGTTGTTTTTCTAATTTCTTTAATCTTTCTGATTTATTAATATTCTTATAGATTTTGCCGTTTGAAATAATCGCCAAATCTTTTAATCCTAAATCTATTCCGATACCGTCATGATTATTATTAATAATCTTCACATCAGGAATTTCAACAAGAACTGACACGTAATATCTATCTGCCTTAATAGACACTGTACCACTTTTAATTTTCCAACCATCTTTAGTAATTGGAATGTACCCTTTTTCTTTGATTCTTACCCATCCAAGAGTCGGTATTTTAATCCTATGTCTTTCGCAAAAACAATCCTTCGTATAAATGTCAACATTAAAATGTACATTTTTGATCATTTAAGAATGTACATTTTTGCTATTCTTCCTCTTGATCGGTATATTTTTTTAAGCGATAAGATTTTCCTGTGATATTTACCACATGTGCAT
>NZ_JAGTTT010000012.1:0-71073 GCF_018223505.1 Anaerostipes sp. Marseille-Q3525 | reverse complement strand
GATTTAGACATTTTATCGATTTCTTTTTGTAATTGATTCTCTTCCATTATTAATACCTTCTTCCCTTTTGATATAATTATTAACAAGAAACATCCAATAACATATCACATAATATTCCTTTTTCTCCTCAATATATCTTCTATTCTTCCCAATCCACTATATAAATTTTTATCATCCATATGTGTTCTTTTCATTCCAATTATATTCATCAACAAATAATCTAACCTATGCAATTCTGATCCTAGCTGCAATTGATTATAAAACTTATTAATATCTTCATTATGTACAAAATCATCATTCACACGAATATAATACTTTTTATCTCGCACAAATGTCTTTTTTATTCCTTCTTGATCTGGATGCAAATTTTTATATTGCTCTGAATTTATATAAAATGAACTTTTATTATGATTACAATCATGACATGCTAAAACTAAGTTTTCTATATAACCTGCATCTTTTTTACTTTTAAACAATGGCGCCTTTTCATATAAAAAATGATCTACTTCAAAATAATTTTTCGGCAATAAATCATTAGATACACCACAATATGCACATTTATCATTATATATTTTCATAAATTCTTTTTTTAAACTTCCTGAATTATTACTAATATAAGCATGCACATCCTGTGCTCTAGGATGTTCTTCTTTAATTTTATTTTTTATATGCTCTTTCTTTTTTCTCACATTATCTAATTCAGGACAATATTTAGTTCTTCTATAATCATCCACTTTATCTATCTACTTTCTCTTGTAATTCTTGAAAAATTCCAATTATATGATCTATATCTGTTTTTGTTAGTTCATCATATACATCCTTTCCTTCTAATGAATTTTCAATTTTTTCAATCATTACATCTTCCCATATTGCATTTTCTTTCATACGAGAAGCTATTTTTCGATATTCAAATATATTTTTAACTGCATGATCTATTAATTCTGGTAAAATGCTATCATAGTACTCTTGTGCTGTTTTATCACTTCTAGAATCATATTTAGCTATTGTTTCATATTCTTTTTCTACTTCATTTTGTGTTATTACTATAACCTCAATAAATGGTAAATGTTTTTTTAATATTATTTTAAATTCTTCTCCTGTAAATTTTCCATTTGTATTCCTATTTTCAAATAATTTAGAATCAATAAAAATAATATTTGCAGTTCTAACTTCAGTATTATTTATCAAACTTTCATAACCATCTTCTGAATTAAATTCTATATCAGAATAATCGAATTGACATAAATCACTTCTAAATTTATCTAAATACTTTGATAAAGAAATATCCGGTGAATCATCAATATATATCATTTTTATTGTATCCATTATATTTTTCCTCCCAATGTAAATTTAATATAAAACCCTTTTTCTCCTTTTATATCTTGCACTTCACCTCCTGACATGATACAAGTATTATTTACAATCCACATTCCTAGTCCATGTCCTTTTTTTCGTGTCGTTTCATGAACTTCTAGTATTTTCCACGGATTTGTTAAATATTTATCATCTAATCCTTTCCCATTATCTCTATATTCAAACTCTAATTTTCCATCATTTTTCATTACAGAAATAAAAATATTTAATAACTGAATTTCATCATTTTGTTGTATACTATTTAAAAGCAAATTATCCAAAATAACTTGTACTACATCTTCGGATATTTCATATACAATATCTTCCTCTATGTCTAAATTAATATGGATCCATTTATAATCTCTTTGCCAAACTTTTTTTATTGCATTAACAGAATCAAAAATACTCCTTTCTCGAAGTTCAAATTGGTTTTTTTCTATTTCTTCCAACATAGTATCCATAAATGTAAGCAATTTTTTTTCAACTTCATTTCCATTTTTTAATAAATATGGTACATTTTTATATGATTTACGAGTATTTTCCTCTAAATTAAGTTCTTCCCACATTCCATATTCTTTCAAAGCATCTACAATATTCTCGTAATTTTCATAAATAAAATTTCTATTATTTTTCATTTCATGTGCTATTGATGATGCTTTTAAACCAGTAGTAGCCAAAACATTTAATATCCTAACATCATATCGATATTTTTGTTCTACCTCTTCCTTATCTTTCTGATATCGCTTTTGTTCCTTTTTATATTCCTTAATTTCTGATGCCAATTGTTTTGATTCATCTGGTGTTAAATTTTTAATAGATTTTGGACTTTTAGCAACTCGATCTGAAACTGGAGATTGATTAGGAGAGCTAATTTTATTCTTTACATCGATTTTCCTTATAATATTTTGTCTATACCTTTCAAATTCTTTTATTCCCATACAGATAATTTCAACAAATACTTGAAAATATATATTTTCATCCAATCCTTGTCTATTTGCTAAATCTTGTAACATATAGTTTTCCTTCTTATCAATCAGAACATATCCAGCTAACTGATTTTCTCTTACTCTCCATGATCCCGATTTATGATTTGCTGCTGCTGGGGACTTTCTTGCACGTTTTCCTAATCCTAACCAGTCTTTTTTCCCCTCATAAGAAGATATACTAAATGCATTTCTATACAAAATTATTCCACCTTTTATTTTTTCTGGTGTACTTGTATATTTGTATAAATATTTATCTTTATCTAATTCAGTAGGTGATAAATTAAAATAAAAATTAGCTGAAAATTTTCCTATTCCATTAACTATTCTTTCTAAATCATTTTCTGCCACTTCTTCTATATATGAACCTTTTAATTCATCCTTAACATTAAGTTTTGATTCAAACTCATTTAAATTAATTCCCTGACAATATTTTGTTGCTTTTCTATCGAATTCATCAGATTTAATTATTGTTGTTAATATTCCATTATCATATTTTAGTTTCAAATTGCTTTTACAATTAATTCCTATTTCTGCTGTTGGAAAATATTTAGGAATTATTTTATTAAACTCATCGGTTATAATCTCTATTTTCATAGAATCGTCAAAATAAGTTCTTTCTATATATTCACATAAATTATTTATTCTTTTTTTGTTCCAACGTTCTCTAAGATTTTCTATTAATATTGTCGTTCCATTTTCAATTAGATTTTCCGCAGTATCAATTATAGATGTATTCCAATCTGTTTTCCAAACAACTCCTGAATTATCTGCCTTTTTTGTTGTCATTATAATATTACAGCCTAATCTAGATAACGCAAATCTACCAACACCCTTAGATCCTGCTTGGATTCTTTTATTATTGTTGTCATCTATAATTTCATATTTTTTATCACTTTTTCCTATATGCATCCAATGTTTCTTTATATCTTCAACATTCATTCCAATACCATCATCTTGAATTACCATCTGATTATTTTGAAATTTAATTTTCAAATTTAACGCATTTGCATCATATGCATTTTTTACTAATTCAAGAACTGCTGCTTCATCAGTTGAAAAATTTTGAACACCTAATAATTCTGCAATAGTACTATCTTCAACAATATACTTTAATACTTCCATTAATTATAGCCTCCCAGGAGTTTAATATTGTTATATATTTATTTTATATTTTTTAATATCATTTACAGAAATTCTATATGATGTAGCTGTAGTTGGTGTTCCACAAATTTTTACATAGTCATAAAAATCTTTGCTCTCTAAAATCTTTTTTGCATCTTGCAATCCTAATCTACTATTTTCTCTACATTTTATAAAATAACCAGCATATGGAACTGCATTTTCTCCCACCTCATATACATGAACTTCTTTCGTAATAACCATTGGAATAATTAATTTGTTACCTGTAACACTCGTGATAGCCTGACTTCTTCCATATTGAAACCATAATGTATTTTTATCTTTTTTTCTTTTCTTTAATTTATCTTTGAATTGTTTTAAATATCTAACAGCACCCGGAAATCTATCTTCAAATTCGCTTTCTGAATAATCTTTGCGTTTTCCATCTTCTATTCTGTATGGAAATATAATCTTATAGCTATTTTCTCCTCTACTTAAACTTTTTATACTTGCAGCATCTTTTACTAATTCTTCTTCGATTTTATATTCATCAATAATATAATAATCATCTCTTCGTTCATATTCTTTAAATATAAAAGCCTCGTTTAACAGTGTCGCAACACTATTTTTAACTTCAAAAAAATCACTAAATTTAACACCTATATTATTATCATCCGTTGTAACAGACCATTTAGCATCAGTCAATTTTTTCCTCTCTATTTCAAAAATAGTGTTTTCTTTAACCAAATGATATTTTAGATCAGATTTGTTTGTTAAATTTTCACAAACAATAATAACTGATGACGTTAATGCTTGCGAAAAAATTTTAATGGTTCTATAATCATAAATCTCCGTTATATATTTACTAAGTTTTACTCTTAAATCCCCTGCAAATTTATTGGTCATAATACTACATGGTACTAAATAAACCATCTTACCTCTATTTTTTAATGTTTTTAAACTAGCCTCAATAAAAGCATAACAATAATCAAATCTACCATTATTACAAGTCGAAAATGACTTTTTAAGAAATTCCCTTTGTGAATCATCCATATCATGATACGTTATATATGGTGGATTTCCAATTATAAAATCATATCTATTTTGTACATCTTCTTTTAAAAAATCATTATTTTTTATGTTCCATTCTATTCCTTCTATCCCATATGATGCTGCCAATTTATTAAGTCTATTTTTACATTTTTCTATACACTCTTTATCTATTTCATAAGCCTCAATATCCTTATTCAATCCATTTTTAATTTCTTCTGCAGAATGTTTTTCACTTTTAGCACTTTCAATATATCGTTTTACAACTTCTAATAAAATGTTACCTTCTCCACAAGAATTTTCTAAAACTTTCTTTCCATAAAGTTTTTTAGAATAATCTACATAATCTAACATTTGTTGTACATACTTCTGGGGTGTTGGAATTTGACAATTACTCGCCATCTTTCATCTTCCTTATTCATATATTTAAATAAAACTATTTATATATTATTTTACTATATATTTTTCCTTATTCATAGTTTTATCTCAAAATAATTCTATCATAAAAAGGCACACACCTAAAACGATGTGTGCCACAAAAAACAAATTCTATTCAATTCCAAAACAAAGAATCAAATTATTTCAACTGTGCAGCAACCTCAGCCGCAAAGTCTTCTTCTTTCTTTTCAATACCTTCACCAGTTTCAAAACGAACGAATCCTTTGATTGTAACATTAGCTCCGTTTGCTTTAGCAACCTGTTCTACGTATTTTCCAACTGCCTGTTTTCCATCTTCAGCTTTAACATAAGCCTGATCTAACAGACATACTTCTTTTAATTCCTTGTTCAGACGTCCAACGATCATCTTTTCGATGATGTTTTCTGGTTTGTCTGGGTTTTCGTTCATAGCCTGAACTTTTAAGATTTCTGTTTCATGCTCGATGTAATCTTTAGAAACTTCATCTCTGCTTGTGTATTTTGGAGAAATAGCTGCAACCTGCATTGCTACGTTTTTAGCCATCTCTTTGATCTCGTCGTTAACTACGTCTGTAGCAACTTCTACTAATACACCGATCTTACCACCAGCGTGGATGTAAGATGCAACAAATCCGTCTGCTGCAGATACTTTAGCAAATCTACGGATGTTTAAGTTTTCTCCGATAACGGCGATCTTACCATCTAATGCTTCTTTTACAGTTTTTCCAGCTTCTGCTTTAGATTCTTCTGCTAAGAATCCTTCGATATCAGCTGCTTTTGTTGTAAGAGCCTGATCAGCTACTTCTGCTACATATGTTCTGAATGTATCATTCTTAGCTACGAAGTCTGTTTCAGAGTTAACTTCAACGATTGCTGCTTCTTTTGCATCTTCAGATACTGCTACTGCAACAAGTCCTTCAGCTGCGATACGTCCAGCTTTCTTTGCTGCTTTTGCAAGACCGTTTTCTCTTAAAAATTCAACTGCTGCGTCCATGTCTCCGTCTGTGTTTGTAAGAGCTTTCTTACAATCCATCATTCCGGCACCAGTCATTTCTCTTAATTCTTTTACCATTGCTGCTGTGATAGCCATGATTCTTTTTCCTCCTAAATTGAAAGTGTGAATAAATTATTCAGCGTCTTCTGCAACTTCTTCAGAGTCTGCATCGATTCCCTGGTTTGCTTCGATAACTGCATCAGCCATAGCAGATGTGATCAGTTTTACTGCACGGATCGCATCATCGTTTCCTGGGATGATATAATCTAATTCTTCAGGATCGCTGTTTGTATCTGCGATTCCAACAAGAGGAATTCCTAAAGTATGTGCTTCCTGTACACAGATGCTTTCTTTCTTAGGGTCTACAACGAAGATCATGTCTGGAAGTCCACCCATTTCTTCGATTCCACCTAAGTTCTTCTGTAATTTGTCTTTTTCTTTGTTAAGTTCGATAACTTCTTTCTTTGGAAGTACGTCAAATGTTCCGTCTTCTTCCATCTCTTTGATCTTTTTCAGTCTAGCGATTCTAGATTCGATTGTTTTGAAGTTAGTCATCATTCCACCTAACCATCTCTGGTTTACGTAGAACATTCCACAACGTTCTGCTTCAGCCTGAATAGAATCCTGAGCCTGTTTCTTTGTTCCTACGAACAGAATCTTTCCACCCTGTGCTACACATTCTTTTACTGCATTGTAAGCATCGTCAACCATTCCTACAGATTTCTGTAAGTCGATGATATGGATACCATTACGCTCTGTGTAGATGTATGGTGCCATTTTAGGGTTCCATCTTCTTGTCTGATGTCCGAAATGTACACCTGCTTCAAGTAACTGTTTCATTGAAATAACGCTCATTTTAAATCTCCTTTAGTTTTTGCTTCCGCTATTTTCATCGTTCTGACAAACCACTTGGGCACTTATCAGAATTCCAATAGCGTGTTTATTTTTACCTATGACAGTATATCAGACCTTGTCCTTCTTTGCAAGAACTTTTTCATTAATTATAAAAGAATTAATCAAGCTTTGTGATCTCGTCAAATATAAAGTCATTCACTACCTTAATATAGGTTCCTTTCATACCGGAAGATCTTGTCTCGACAACTCCGGCACTCTCTAGTTTTCTTAATGCGTTTACGACAACGGATCTCGTGATCCCGAATCTGTCTGCAATCTTGCTTGCGACTAAGACTCCTTCATTTCCTTCTAATTCTTCTAAAATATGAAGCACTGCTTTGTGTTCTGTGAAGGATAAAGTACTGATCGCGGAATCTACGATTCCTTTCTTTCTTCGCTCCTGTTCTACTTCTTCGCTTACGGATCTTAACATTTCAAGTCCGACAACGGTTGTTCCATACTCTGCTAAAATAATATCATCAATGGAATAATTTTCCCTCTGGCGGTACATAAATAATGTTCCGAATCTTTCCCCTGCGATATCGATTGGTGCGATGATCGCATAATAATCGTCAATATCTGACTCAAATCCTAAAGTGGAAAGGCTGACGTTTTCATTTGTGGAAAGGATCGTTAATAGTCTTTCATTTAATGAAAAATCAACATAATCTTTGACATTTCCTGAGATCAGCTGATGAAGGACTTCGATGTGGTCTGCTTCATTTTTTCCTAGGATCTTTCCTTTTTTGCTGATCACAAGGACATTGGAATTCATAACTTCTGTTAAGACTTTACAGATGTCGTTAAATACAACTTTCTGTGAATTATTGTTATGAAGTAATTTGTTGATCTTTCTTGTTTTATCTAGTAACTGTATACTACTCATCTATATTTTATCTCCTTATTCTGAAACTGACTCCCCGGAAGTTTCTTTCTCTTTTGCTTCTTCTGGCATGCTGCATACGAATCCACATTCTTTATTGGAACATACAAGCTTCTTTCCTTTTTCGATCATATAGCTTCCGCATTTCTCACATTTGACTGTGGATGGTTTCTGCCATGACATAAATTCGCATTCCGGATTGTTTTCGCATCCGTAATATTTTCTTCCTTTTTTCGTTTTCTTTAAGACGACTTCTCCGCCACACATTGGACATGGAATTCCGACTTTCTCGAAATGTGGTTTCGTATTTCTGCATTCTGGGAATCCAGGGCATGCAAGGAATTTTCCGTATGGTCCGTATTTGACAACCATGTTTCTTCCACATTCATCACAGACAACGTCTGTTACTTCGTCTTCGATCTTGACTTTCTCTAATTCTTTCTCAGCATTTTGAACGGCGATCTCAAAGTCTGGATAGAAGTTTTCAATGACGGATTTCCAATGGACTTTTCCTTCTTCTACCATATCAAGAAGTCCTTCCATCATCGCTGTGAAGTTCACATCAACGATACTTGCAAATGCTTTCTTCATCATGTTGTTGACTGCTTCTCCAAGCTCTGTGACATATAAGTTCTTCTTTTCTTTGACAACATAACGTCTTGCTGTAATCGTTGAGATCGTTGGCGCATAAGTACTTGGTCGTCCGATTCCAAATTCCTCTAATGTCTTAACCAGAGATGCTTCTGTGTAATGTGCTGGTGGTTGTGTAAAATGCTGTTTTGGTTCTAGTTCATTTAATGTAAGTTTTGTATTCTCATCGATGGATTTTAACATTAAGTTTCCTTCGGATTTTTCATTGTTAATGTTATATACGGATAAGAATCCATCGAAAGCGATCTTGCTTGCAGATGCGTTAAAACGGTAATCTCCGGCTGCGATCTTTACAGATGTATTTTCGTATTTGGCTGGTGCCATACGGCTTGCCATGAAACGGTTCCAGATCAGCTGGTATAAACGGAACTGATCTCTTGACAGCTCGTCTTTGATGCTTGCTGGTGAATTTGTCATGTAGGTTGGGCGGATGGCTTCATGGGCATCCTGTACTTTCTTGTCGTCTTTCTTTGCGACAGTTCCTTCTCCGACAAACTCAGCTCCATAAGCTTCTTTGATATATTCTTTGGCTGCTGCGTCAGCTTCCACAGAGATACGTGTGGAGTCTGTACGTAAGTATGTGATCAGACCGACCGTTCCCTGTCCTTTGATGTTCACACCTTCGTATAACTGCTGTGCGATACGCATGGTTTTCTGTGGTGCAAAATTTAACTTGCTGGATGCATCCTGCTGCAGCGTACTTGTTGTAAATGGAAGTGGGCTTTTCTTTAATCGTTCGGTAACTTTTACCCCTTCTACTGTGAATTCTTTTCCCTTTAAATAGGATAAGATCTCATTCATCTCTTCTTCACTGTGGATCTCCATTTTCTGATCTTTGGTTCCAACAAGTTTCGCTTCTAAAGGCTTTTTGCTTCCTTTGACATCTAATAAGGCTTCGAGCGACCAGTATTCCTGTGGAATAAATAAATTGATCTCTTCTTCTCGATCACAGATGAGTCGCAGTGCTACAGACTGAACTCGTCCAGCACTTAATCCTCGTTTGATCTTTGCCCAAAGAATTGGGCTGATCTGATATCCTACGATTCGGTCTAGGACACGTCTTGCCTGCTGTGCATCGACTAAGTTCATGTCGATATCTCTTGCATGTTTGATGGAATCTTTGACCGCTGTTTTTGTGATCTCATTGAATGTGATACGGCTATAGTTCTTATTTTCCAATTTTAATGCGTAATATAAATGCCATGAGATGGCTTCTCCTTCACGGTCCGGGTCAGTCGCGAGGTATACTTTGTCTGCTTTCTTTACTGCTTTACGAAGAGCTGCTAATACTTCACCCTTCCCGCGGATCGTAATGTACTTTGGTTCAAAGTCATTCTCGATATCAATTCCTAAGGTACTCTTTGGCAGATCGCGAACATGCCCGTTGGACGCGATCACTTCATAATTTCTGCCCAGAAATTTTTTAATTGTTTTTGCTTTCGCCGGTGATTCGACGATAACTAGATATTTTGGCATATAGTATTACCCCTTATTTACATTTTTTTGATATATAAATTTTGATGAGTCTGTTTGATATATCCTTTCGCTTCTAATTGAAATAATGCTTTGATCACTTCTTCATAAGAAAAACCGGATGCACTTAAGATCTCATCAATATGTTTCGGTTTCAAGCTCAACATATCATACACCCTTTTTTCTGCCTTTGCAAGAGATTTTGTATGAAGCTTTGGAAATTTTCGTGAAATTCCTGTGAATTCTGAAAATTCTGTCAAAATATCGTCGACATTTTCAACCAATTTTGCGCCTTGTTTGATGAGTCCGTGGCAGCCTTTTGAATGCTTATTGGTAATCATTCCGGGAACTGCAAATACTTCTTTATTCTGATCAAGCCCACAATCCGCTGTGATCAGTGATCCGCTTCGCTCTCTGGCTTCTGTCACAAGGATTCCATCACTTAATCCACTGATGATCCGATTCCTTTCTGGAAAATGCCATTTAAGTGGTTCACTGCCTGGCGGGTACTCGGAAATAACTGTCTGATTCACATACATGTCATAAAATAACTGAAAATTCTCTTTTGGGTAAATGAAATCGATCCCACATCCTAAAACTCCAACAGCTTGTCCATTTTTATTGATTATCTCTCGGTGAACCGCCCCATCTACGCCTCTTGCGAGGCCACTGATGATCTGTACACCTTGCTCTGCCAACTCTTTTGCGAATTTTTTCGAGATTTCAAAGCCGTAAGTTGTCGGAAATCTTGACCCTACGATCGCAATTGACAGTTCTTTTTCTTCATATGGCTGGCCTTTTTGAAAGATGCCATAAGGAGCATCATAAATTTTTCTTAAACGATTCGGATATGCAGCTTCTTTTTGAATGATAAAACGGATATTTTCACGATGCAAAGCTTCATAGTCTTTCTGAATCATTGCTTCATCTCTTGAGTTGATGAAACGACCGTATTCAAGATCTGTCATGCGTTCCTTTAGGATTTCTGGGTTGATCTTATAGAGTTCTTTTGGATGAATGAAGATATCCATCAGTTCTTTTTGTTTCTTGATCGGCAACATGACTTTGCCACACAGCCAGTACCAGTATAATTTATCTTCCATATTCCAGCACCTCTCTGATAAAATCTGTGTTTCGAAAAGTCATAGCTTCCATTAAGTGAATCGGTTTGATCTCGGATTCATTTTCCATCAGCATGATTGTTAACGCTACTTTTAAAATCTTATCCATTCCTCGTCTTGTGATCTTGCCGGATTGGTAGGCAATGTCTAAGATCTCTTTGCATTCTTTCGATAAATGAATGATCTTGTTTAACTGTATGTGGCTTAATTGACCGATAGCATTGCAGGAATCATTTTTTAGTAAATTTTTTTCTCTTTGGATGGTTGTTTTGATCCGTTTTTTGATCTGACTGGACGTTTCTACCATTTCTTTTTGTTTCGCTTTTTGTAAGTTGTGATCTTTTTTACTAATACATAAAACCATGTCAAATCGGTCTAGGATTGGCCCTGATAATTTCTTTAGATAACGTTTCTTTTCATGATAGGTACATCGACAGATCCCGTCTTCCAGTCCATAACCGCAAGGACATGGATTCATCGTTGCGATCAGTTGAAAATCGGCTGGAAACTGATGATAGATCCCATTTCTGGTGATATCGATCGTTCCATCTTCCAGTGGCTGTCTGAGTGCTTCGATACATTCGGTTTTAAATTCCATAAATTCATCCAGAAATAAGATCCCATGATGCGCTAATGTGATCTCTCCTGCGGTCGGTGTCTTGCCTCCTCCAAGAAACGCTGCCTTGGGGATCATTGGATGTGGCTGGCGAAATGGACGAGTGTTGTCTTCTAAATATCTTTGGATTCCTGTCGCATCATAGATCGCCTGAACTTCCATTTTCTCTTCTTTTGATAATGGTGGAAGGATTGTCGGAATTCTTCTGGCTGCCATTGTTTTTCCTGATCCCGGAGATCCAATGATCAGTAAATGATGTCTTCCAGTGACAGCAATTTCTATCGCTCTTTTTAAATGTTTCTGACCTATGATATCGCTAAAATCTTCTTCTGTTTCTTCTTTCTGATATTGTGTTGTATCTATGCAGCATCTTTGTTGATACGTTCCATGAAAATAGTCCAAAACATCTTGTAAGCTATCCATAAATATGACTTCGATATCTTCCATTCCTCTTAGGGAATTGGCATCTTCCCTTGCCGCAAAAAACTTATGGATTCCTTTTTTTCTTGCTTCTAAAACAATTGGAAGACAGTTTCCAACCCCTCTGATCTTGCCATTTAACCCTAATTCTCCCATAATGCAGATATCCTCTAATTTGCTTGCATCGATTAAATTCAGACACCCTAAAAAAGCCACGGCGATTGGGAAATCGAACGCAGTTCCATTCTTTCTTATATTGGCTGGGGATAAGTTGACTGTGATCTTCATGGATGGCAGGGGATGGCCGATGGAGCGTAGTGCTGATGCAACGCGCTCTTTTGCTTCCATGGATTCTTTAGAAAGATAGCCTACCATGGTGAAATATGGCAGGCCGTTTCTGATCTCTACTTCGACGTGGATGAGTCTTCCGCTCACTCCACTGACGATTCCTGTGATTACTTCCTGATAAATAGTACTCAACTCCTTCTCTTCTCAAAAAAGAAGCTGGTTTCAAAATGATATGGTTAGTCTATCACAAAAGTAATATTTTTACAATACTGTATATTCAAAACAATCGTACTTATTTCAATAATTTCTTTAATTCACTCATAAAGGTGTTCACATCTTTAAATTCGCGATAGATGGCTGCGAATCTTACATATGCAACTTCATTTAAGTCTTTTAATTTGTCCATGACCATCTCTCCGATCACGGATGACTCTACTTCTCTTGTTCCCATGTTGTAGATCTTTGTCTCGATCTCATCAATCGCTGCTTCGATCTGTCCCATGGAGACTGGAAGTTTGTGACAGGATTGTACGATTCCATTTCTTATTTTGCTTCGGTCATAAAGCTGTCTTGTCTTATCTTTCTTGATAACGCTTAATGGTTCTGTCTCTATCTTCTCATAAGTTGTAAAACGCTTTCCGCATTCATCGCATTGTCTTCTTCTACGGATCGCATTGTTGTCTTCTGCCGGTCTGGAATCTACGACTCTGGAATTCTCGCTTCCACAATATGGGCATCTCATCTTCTTGTACCTCCGTGTTTTTTTCTGCTTGAAGTATATCATTTTTTGCCATAAAATAAAAGCTTTTCTTTTATTTCAGGCATTCTTTTTCGTTGATATCGACTAAAATGGTGTCTCTTCCGATCCTCACGACACATTTGTATGGAATTTTATAGATTTTATTCTTTTTCCCAAGGCACAGGATCATCTTTGTTGTTTTGGGCACGATCAGATAGCAGATCTGTCCAGTATGTATTTCAAATTCGAGGTCTAAGACAAATCCTAAGCATTCACCGGTGTTACAATTGATCACATCTTTTTGCCGAAGTTCGAGAAATTTCATGTCGGAAATCCTTTTTCTTCCTATTATAATAGTATTCTTTTTTTCGATAAATAGACGCAGAAAAAAGCAGAAGATCCAATCTCTAGAATCTTCTGCTTCTTTATTATTATCATTATGAAGAAAGATTAAGCTTCTTTCTTTTCTACCGGTTTTTTAGGTGCTGGTTTCTTAGGAACTAATTTCTTTCCTGTAATGATTCCTTTTGGACATTTACCTGCACATAATCCACAACCTACACATTTTTCATAATCGATCTGTGCAATGTTGTTTTCAACCTTAATTGCTCCAAGTTTACATACTTTTTCACATGCTTTACATCCGATACATCCTGCTTTACATACAGACATTACCTGTTTACCGAATTCTTTAGAGCTGCACTGTACTCTTGTTTTCTTATTTTCTGGTACAAGGTCGATTAAGGATTTTGGACATGTTTCTGCACATTTTCCACATCCTACACATGCTTCTTCATCGATGTGAGCGATTCCGTTCACGATAGAGATCGCATTTTCTGGACATACTGCTGCACAGCTTCCAAATCCCATACATCCAAATTCGCATCCTTTTGGTCCTGCACCTGGTACGTTCATAGCTTCGATACAGCTCTGAACTCCAGAATACTGGTATTTGTCAGATGCTTTTTCGCAAGTTCCGGCACATTTAACGAATGCGACTTTCTTTACGAATTCTCCGGCTTCAACACCCATGATCGCACTGATCTTTTCAGCGGCTGCTGCTCCACCAACTGGACAGCCATTGACTGGTGCTTCTCCATTTGCGATTGCTTTTGCAAGTCCATCACAACCTGCGTATCCACAACCACCACAGTTATTTCCTGGAAGTTCTGCACGGATAGCCACTTCCTTCTCGTCTACAGGAACTTTAAATTTCTCTGAGGCAATTCCCAGTAAGATTGCGATAAGCAGACCGGTTCCTCCGACAACAACCATGGCAAGTAAAATTGCTGATATATTCATCTTCTTTACCTCCTAAATAAGTCCTGAGAATCCGAAGAATGCGATCGCCATTAATCCTGCTGTTAACAGTGTGATAGGCATTCCTTTGAAAGATTCTGGGATGTTGTTGTATTCCATCTTTTCACGGATACCAGCAAGGATCACGATGGCAATTAAGAATCCTACAGAGATACCAATACCATTGACTATGCTGGCGATGAAACTATAGTCGTTCTGTACGTTTGTTAATGCTGTACCAAGAACTGCACAGTTTGTTGTGATCAGTGGAAGGAATACTCCCAGAGATTCATATAATGCTGGCATAGATTTCTTTAATACCATTTCTACGAACTGTACTAATGCTGCGATTACCAGGATAAATACGATCGTATTTAAGTATGTTAAATCTGTTGGTACTAATAAAAATGTATAAATTAAATTTGTAACTGCTGATGCGATGGTAATAACGAAGAGAACGGCTGCACCCATTCCGGCTGCTGTCTCAACTTTCTTAGAAACTCCAAGGAAAGGACATAAACCAAGGAACTGGCTTAATACAACGTTATTTACCAGGGCTGAGCCGATGGCAATTAACAATAAACTTTTCATTCTGATCCTCCTTATTTGTCATCTACAGTTGTGTCAAAAAAGCTTCTGGAACCACAAGCACTGTTTCCACAGTGAGCACAGTCTCCACATCCACTTGTCTGTGGCTGTCCTGGTTTCTGAGGTTTTTTGCTCTTAACTTTATTCTGGATTGCTACTAAGCATGCAAGTACAAAGAATGCTCCAGGTGCCAGAATAAAGATTGTGATTGGTTCATATGCAGATGGCATTACCTGCATTCCAAAGATCTGTCCTGCTCCTAATAATTCACGGAATGCTCCTAAAATTGTCAGGGCAATTGTAAATCCAAGTCCCATTCCAAGTCCGTCAAAGAAGGAGTTGATTGGTCCATTCTTTGCTGCAAAGGATTCTGCACGTCCAAGGATGATACAGTTTACTACGATCAGTGGGATATATAATCCTAATGCATCGTTAACTGCTGGAACATATCCCTGTAATAAGAACTGTACGATCGTTACCAGAGATGCGATAACTACGATGTATCCTGGGATACGTACACGATCAGGGATGACATTTCTTAATGCGGAAATGATCATGTTAGAAAACATTAATACGGCTGTTGTTGAAAGCCCCATTCCTGCACCGTTGATCGCAGATGTTGTTACTGCTAATGTAGGACACATACCTAACATTAATACGAAGGTAGGGTTTTCTTTTACGATACCATTAATCAATCGTTCCATTGGATTTGGTTTCATGTTTAATTACCTCCCTTCAGGCTCTTTGAATATGCAACACAGCTGTTAACTGCACTTGTGACAGCACGGCTAGTGATCGTTGCACCACTGATGGCATCTACTTTAGAATCATCGTTCTTACCAGATCCATCTTTTACAACTTCAAATCTGTCTGCTTTTTTGTTTTTAAAGTTACTCTTAAATTCTGGTTCTTTGGCTTTCATACCTAAACCAGCTGTTTCGCTGATGGATAATGTTTCATAACCATTGACTGTTCCATCATCTCTGACACCTACGGATAAAGTTACATCTCCACCGTATCCTTCTGGGTTTGTTACAGAGAATACATATCCAAGTTCTTTTCCGTTTTTGTCAACTGCTTTTACGACTTCAGAAATTGTGTTCTGTCCAAGATCATTTTTCTTTAAGACAGCTGCTACGTCTTTCTGATCTAATTTTACTGTATCAAATTTCGCTGCATCTTCGAATACGGCTTTGTAAGCTTCCTGTTTTGTCTTCTCTTCCTGTGCGGCGATCGGTGCTTTTGTTACGTTATATACGATACCTAAAAGGAGTCCTGCAATTAATGTGATCACACATAATTTAATACAATCCATTACGAGATTCTTATTCATTGCTCTTACCTCCTTTTTTTTCGATTCCAAATGGAGTTGGTACTGTCACTCTCTCGATCAGTGGAACTAATAAGTTGGCAATGATGATAGAGTAAGATACACCTTCAGCCATTGGTCCGAACAGACGGAATAATCCAGTTAAAATACCAAGAACGATTGCATAGATGATCTTTCCGTTCTTTGTAATTGGAGATGTTACATAGTCTGTTGCCATGAAGATCGCACCTAACATTAATCCTCCACTGAAGATCTGTGCTGCCATGTAAGATAGATCAAATCCATGACCACCGAAGATCAGTACGAAGATTGCTACAACTGCAACATAAACACATGGGATGATTGGGGAGATAACTTTCTTAAATACTAAATATACTCCACCGATGATCAGTAATAATGCGGATGTTTCACCGATCGTTCCTGGGATAAATCCTAAGAATGATTTCATAACATCAACGCTTTTTCCCTGTTCCATAACAGCA
Source organism: Anaerostipes sp. Marseille-Q3525 (assembly GCF_018223505.1). Taxonomy (NCBI): domain Bacteria; kingdom Bacillati; phylum Bacillota; class Clostridia; order Lachnospirales; family Lachnospiraceae; genus Anaerostipes; species Anaerostipes sp. Marseille-Q3525. The sequence continues at coordinate 54,370 of NZ_JAGTTT010000012.1, read as the reverse complement.
AGTGGTGTTGCTGTTGTCACACCATCATATGTAAAGCTTGTCATTCTTGCTGCAAATGAGATCATTAAGAAACATCTTGCACCAAGGGCTGGGTTCATGAAGTTCTGTCCTAGTCCACCGAATACCTGTTTTACAACGATGATCGCGAAGATTCCACCTAAGATCGGCATCCAGAATGGTGCCTCTGGTGGTAAGTTTAATGCAAGTAACAGTCCGGTTAATGCCGCACTTAAGTCACTTACTGTGATTGGCTGTTTCATAAGTTTCTGGTAAATATACTCAACGACAACACAGGTAGCAACAGAAATTGCAACTGTCAGTGCCGCAGATGCTCCAAAGATATAGATACCAAAAATTGTAGCGGGTAGTAATGCGATGATAACATCTAACATAATCTTTTGTGTTGAACCATTATCTCTTACATGAGGATTGGCTGACACATGATATAATGTTTCGCTCATATGTATCTCTCCTTTATTTCTTTCTACGGTTAGCTAATACCTGTTTACGACCTGTCTTCATGGACTGTGCAAGGTTACGTTTTGCTGGACATACGAATGAACATGATCCACACTCAACGCATTCTGCTCCATAAAGTTTTTCAAACTCGTCAAACTTGTTATGATCTGCTAATACAGATAATTTTGCTGGCATCAGCTTCTGCGGACAGACGCTTACACATCTTCCACAACGAATACAATTGCTTGGCTGGTTTGCAGCAACTTCATCTTTTGTGAACGCTAAGAAGCATGAGAATGTTTTCACAGCTGGTACGTCTGTTGTAAACATTGCCATACCCATCATAGGTCCACCAGAAATGATCTTTTCAGGCTGTGTTTTAAATCCACCAGCTGCTTCGATCAGTTCTTCTACATTTGTTCCTGTACGGACTTTAAAGTTGCTTGGGTTTTTGATCGCATCTCCAGTCACTGTCACAATACGTTCATATAATGGTTTTCCGTCTTTGACAGCTTCTTTGATCGCTACGATCGTAGCTACATTATCAACGATGCATCCTGCATCTGCTGGTAACATGCTAGAGTTGATACTTCTTCCTGTTGTTGCATAAATTAAAGAACGCTCTGCACCCTGTGGGTATTTTGTCTTTAATGTTGCAACACTGATTCTTGCATCACCTTTTACCAGTGCTTCTACTTTGGCAATTGCATCTTTTTTGTTATCTTCAATACCAATGATACCTTTTGCTTTTGGGAACATATCAAGTACGATATTTAATCCTTCAATTAAAAGTTCTGGTGTTTCCATTAATGTGCGGTAATCACCTGTGATATAAGGTTCGCACTCGGCTCCATTTACGATGATATACTCGATCGCATCTGGATCTTTTGGAGCTAATTTTACATGTGTTGGGAATCCAGCTCCACCAAGTCCTACGATTCCGGCTTCTTTGATCGCTGCTAAGACTTCATCTTTAGACATCTGGTCATAAGGTTTTGTCTCGTATGCAACCTCTTTGAATTCTCCGTCATTCTCAATTACGATAGAGTTAACTTTTGCTCCGGCTGGAGTCATTCTTGGCTCGATCGCTTTAACAGTTCCTGAAACAGAGCTGAAAATGTTTGCGGATACAAATCCTCCAGCTTCTGCCACCTTCTGGCCTACTAATACCTGGTCACCCTTGCTAACGATTGGTTTTGCAGGGGCACCGATGTGCTGACCTAAAGGTAAAACAACATCTCCTTTTGGCAGGTATTCGGTGATTGGTGAATTCTTTGCAAATTCTTTACCATCCGCTGGATGAACACCTCCGCTAAATGTAAACAATGCCATTTTAAGCCTTCCTTTCTTCTTTACATTTTTTTCCATTGCGAAAAAAAAGAGTTCTCATGAAATGAAAACTCCTTTGAACACAAGACTTATGATATCATAGTCTTTTTTATTTTTCAATGTTTTTTTAACATTTTCTTTATATTGCATACAAAATTCTGTGTTTTTTCTTCAGAATTCCTTAAAATTCTGAAATAAGTTAACAATTCTGTCGACGCTACTACATTATTTACGGATCTGTCCATTGCCATAAATGATAAACTTGGTTGTTGTCAGTGCATCTAATCCCATTGGTCCTCTGGCATGAATCTTCTGGGTACTGATTCCAATCTCTGCTCCAAATCCAAATTCAAATCCATCCGTAAATCTTGTGGATGCATTCACGTAAACAGCTGCCGCATCGATCTGATTTAAGAATTCCTGAGCATTCTGGTAGGAATCTGTGATGATCGCTTCGGAATGTCCTGTATTATAATGATTGATATGTGCCACTGCCTCGTCAAAGCTATCAACAGTTTTGACAGAGATGATAGAATCTAAGTATTCTGTTCCCCAGTCTTCTTCTGTTGCTGGGATGACCTGATCATTTAAGGCACAAACTCTCTCATCTCCACGGATCTGGACACCTTTTTCTAATAAAGCTTCAATGATGGCTGGACCATGACTTTCTAAGATGTTTTTATGTAAGACTAAAGATTCGCATGTATTGCATGTTCCAAGTCTCTGTGTCTTTGCGTTGATGATGATGTTCACTGCCATATCTTTTTGTGCAAATTCATCAACATATACATGACAGTTTCCTGTTCCTGTCTCAATAACTGGAACTGTGGAATTCTTTACAACGCTCTTGATCAGTCCTGCACCACCTCTAGGGATCAGAACATCTAAGTAATCGTTTAACTGCATCATCTTTGTTGCTGTTTCATGACTTGTATCTGTTAAAAGCTGAATGCTGTATTTTGGCATGTGACATGACTCTAATGCACTCTGAATCACGTTTGTGATCGCAAGATTTGAGTTGAGCGCATCGCTTCCACCGCGCAGAAGGCATGCATTTCCTGTTTTAAAGCATAATGCAAAAGCATCGGCTGTTACATTTGGACGGGATTCGTAGATGATTCCAACAACTCCTAATGGTACTGTCTTCCTTCCGATCAATAGTCCGTTTGGTGTTTTCTGCATATGTTCTACGGAACCGATTGGATCGTGAAGTTCAGCTACCTGACGAAGTCCTTCTGCCATTGCTTCGATACGGTCAGGATTTAGGGATAAGCGATCGATCAATGCTTCACTCATCTCATTTTCTCTGGCTGCTTCTACATCTTTATAGTTTTCGCTTAAGATGTATTCCTGACTCTGTAACAAACATTTGGCGGCTTCTCTTAATACTTCATTCTTATCTTCAATTCCTGCTTTTCCAAGAATGAATGATGCTTCTTTTGCCTGTTTTCCTAGTTGTTCTAACATTATGAATGCCTCCTTTTCGGTATGTTTTGCATCTTTATAAATCTGTTTTATCTAATCTGCTCTAGTTTAATCCTTTTGGTTTTAACGGAGTGATGGATCCATCTTCATTCTTGATGCTTACATTATTAAGTTGTGCTCTTAAGTTAGCACGGACAGACTGAATATATTCGTGTCTTAACTTTCTCTGTTCTTCCTTCTGTTCTGGTGTTAATCCAATGGATTTATCTAGATTGTATAATTCATTAATTCTCTGAATATCTTTTTCTTTCATTTGTAATGTTTCCTTTCTATATAATATATGATTCCTTACGCCTTAAAGTATGGGCGTTCTGTTAAGTATTTCTTAAAATCAAAGTCTGGACGTTTGTGTGCTAAGAATAATGTTCCAACTTCTTCTCCTGCAACGACTTTATTGACATTATTTAGATCATCACTATTCACAATGACCATATCTGCTCCTGCATCTGTTACGATATTGGCTGCTGCGATCTTTGTCTCCATTCCTCCGGTTCCGACTTTCGTTACAGCTCCTTTTGCCATTTTCCCAATCTTTTCATCTAAGACTGGTACTTCAGAGATCAATTTTGCCATTGGATTCTTGTGCGGATCATCGGTATAAAGTCCGTCAATATCTGTTAAGAGAATTAAAAGATCTCCTTCTACAACAGCAGTTACGACTGCAGATAAAGTATCGTTGTCACCAAACTCAATTTCTTCTGTAGACACGGTATCATTTTCATTTACAATTGGGATCACGCCAAGTTTTAGTAATTCTTCAAAGGTATTCTTGGCATTATATCTTCTCTCATCATTGAGCATTGTTTCTTTTGTGATCAAGATCTGTGCAGATCCTTGATTGTATTCTGCAAATAACTTCTGATAGATCATCATTAACTGTCCCTGTCCTACGGCGGAACATGCCTGTTTCATTGGAAGGGATGTCGGACGTTTTTCTAATCCTAAGGCTTTAAATCCGACACCGATTGCTCCGGATGATACTAAGATCACATCTTTTCCGCTGTTATGTAAATCTGTTAAGACACGGACTAATTTCTCTAAACGGAATAAATTAATGTTTCCTGTTGCTTTGTGGATCAAAGAAGATGTTCCTACTTTGATGACGATTCTCTGTTTATCTTTTAGTTTTTCACGATTATTCATTTTCATTCACTCCTTGAAAGGTATTTTACACTGTAACGAGGGCTTGTGCAACCTTAATTCCATCCATTGCTGCAGAAGTGATACCTCCGGCAAAGCCTGCTCCCTCTCCGCATGGATAGATTCCTTTAATATTACTCTCGAATCCTTGATCTCTTTCAATCCTTAACGGGGAAGATGTTCTTGCTTCGATTCCGCAAAGAACGGTATCTTCTCTGTTAAATCCTTTGATCTTTGTATCAAAATATTCCATTCCTTCACAAATTGCTTCACTAACTGGTTCTGGAAGGCAGTTTCTCAAGTTTCCAAAGCTTGTCTTTCCTTTGGTATTCGGTATGATCTCACCAAAAGATTCTGTGATCTTTCCTTCTCTGAAATCTTTTAATATCTGTACCGGAATCTCTCCTTTCCCTTCATGAAACGCTTTTGCTTCCCATTTTTGTTGGAATCTTACACCTGCTAATGCATCATCTCCGTCAAAATCATCGGGTGTAACACTTGCGATGATCGCGCTGTTAGAATTCTTTGCTGCTCTATCATGATTACTCATTCCATTAACAGTTAATCGTTCTGGTTCTGAAGATGCGTTGACAACAAAACCTCCTGGACACATGCAGAAAGAATATACACTTCTTCCATTGTCTGCATGATAGGTCAGTTTGTAAGATGCTGCTGGAAGATTGTATTTATCTGCACCTTCTCCGTACTGGGAATGATCGATCATCTCACGCGGATGTTCCACACGAAGTCCGATCGCAAATGCTTTTGGATGCATCTCTAAATTCCGGTCTGATAATACCTTAAATGTATCTCTGGCACTGTGTCCTGGTGCTAAGATTGCTGCTTCTGTTTTAAGTTCTTCTTCGTCATTGATGATCAGTCCGGTTAATTTTCCATCTTTGATCACAAAATCCGTCACTTTTGCCTCAAAACGGACATCTCCGCCAAGTGATTTGATCTCTTCTCGGATTCCTGCAACAACATTTCTTAAAAGATCGGTTCCAATATGAGGTTTATTTTCATATAAGATTTCTTCTGGTGCCCCATGTTTTACGAAAGTTTCTAAGACGAATTTATTTCTTCCGAATTTATCTTTCACCAATGTGTTTAACTTTCCATCAGAAAATGTTCCTGCGCCACCTTCTCCAAATTGGACATTGGATTCAGAATTCAACTCGCCAGTTTCCCAGAAATGCTCGACATCTTTCATACGGTTTGTGACGTCTTTTCCTCGTTCTAAGACGATCGGATTTAACCCGGCTCTTGCGAGCATCAAGGCTGCAAATAGTCCTGCCGGTCCCATTCCGATCACAACTGGCGGATACTTAAATTCTCTCTGTTTTTTCGAAAATTCAAATTCTTTTTCTTTAACCGCCATGATATTGCGGTTTTTATTCTTTTTCAGGAATTTCTCTTCCTGATTCTTGCTTAATGTCACATCGACTGCATATACATAAGATAATTCTTCTTTTTTCCTTGCATCGATGGATCGTTTTACGATCTTGTATTGTTTATATTCTGTGTTATGTAACGCTTTTTTTATCTTTTTTTCAAATGCTGCTTCTTTGTGATCAATCGGCAGCTTGATCTGGTTGATTCTTATCATTGTCTTCCTATCTGGCTTGCTGCGATGTATCCGGATGTAAATGCCCATTGCAGATTGTATCCTCCGCATGTTCCATCGACATCTAGTAATTCACCGACAACATAAAGCCCTTCTAATAATTTTGATTCTAGTGTTCCCTGTATAATTTCTTTTGTGGATACACCTCCAGCTGTTACCTGTGCCATATCGTATCCTTTGTATCCTTTGATCTGGACTTCAAAGTTTTGGATCATATCTAAAATTCTTTTTAGATCCTTCTTTGAAATCTGCGCAACTGGCTTTCTCGGATCGATCTTTAGTCTCTGTAAGATCGCATAAACCAACTTTTTATTTAAAAATCCCTGGAAGAATTCTTCCACTGTCTTGTAATTACAGTTTTTTAAGAATACTTCTGTTGTTTCTTCTAAGGTTACCATCTGCGGCATGAGATTTAAATAGACTTTTACTTTTTTCTTTCTTCTTAGTGCTTCGATCGCAAAATGGCTGATCTGGAAAATTGGGATTCCAGAGATTCCGTATTTGGTAAACTGGACTTCTCCATGTTCTTTTGCAATCAATTCATTGTTTGCATAGACGCTAATATCACTGACATTTCTGACTCCAGAAGTTTCTTTTAAATATTTCCCTTCCGCTTCCAGTCCTACCAAAGACGGGAATGTATCCGTAATCTTATGATGAAAGTCTTTTGCAAGTTTGTATCCACTCCCATTGCTTCCTAAATTGGGCTGTGCACATCCGCCAGTTGCAAGAATCAGATTTCTCGCTTGAAAACATTTCTCATTTCCATAGACATAAAATGTCGATTTGCGTTTCTCTGCCTTTATCACTTCAAAGTCTGTCAAAATATCGACATGTAAATGTTTTAATTTCTGTGTCAGTGTGTCAACCACCGTTACCGCCTGTAAGGATGCCGGGTAATAATACCCGTTTTGCTCTGTGATAAGCATTCCGAGGGATTCAAAGAATTGAATCAATTCTTCCAAACCAAATTCTTCGATCATCGGATAGGCAAAGGAAGGTCTCTGCCCGCGGTAACAATTCTCATCCATATAAGCATTTGACAGATTGCATCTTCCATTCCCTGTCGCCAATATTTTCTTTCCTAATTTATCCATTCGCTCAAGCAAAAGAACTTTCTTATGATGGCCAGCTGCTGTGATCGCTGCCATCATTCCAGAAGCCCCTGCTCCAACGATGATCACATCATATTTCATTTGTTGTTTTCTCCAAATTATTCGTTTAGCTACTGTATGATTCCAGAAAATGATATACTTCTTCTCTGTTTTCAAAGACAAAATTCTCCTTTAACATATTTAAAATATCTGCTGGGAGGTTTTCTTTCTTCATATCTGTGTACTCAAAAACTTCTTTTGTCTTATTATTGATCACTGCCAGACTGCCATCTAAAATCTTAAGACTGTAGGTTGCTTTCACCTTCTTTTCGGCTTTTGTCTGCTTCTTTAGCACTGTCGTTGTTACCTGAGAGCGAACTTCCTGAATCTTGTCTATATTTTCATTTCTTGTAAAGGCTAGATAGCACATGTATGCACATAAAACAGTGATCACGATCATATAAATGATCAAAAATCGGTTGATCTTCTTCATGATATCACCCTCCTTTGGCTATATTGTTTCCAAAGATGGGATTATTTATACAAAAAGTCCAGATCTGTTACGACTTGGACTTTTGTTATTGTTTTTACAATAAATGTAATTTCTTTGCTAATTTTACGATCAGATTTCCTTTTGGAATCTTTGTAAGTTCTTCTTCTGTAAATACTTTTAATTTAATGATCGCCGCAAAATAGATCAGTGCTCCAACTGGTACTGCAATGATCACACAGATTGCAAAGCATACTCGTCCAAATGGCAGGACGCTTTGAACCCCATACTGGATCAGGAAGCATACGACACCCATCACAGCTGCACTTAATGCAGGTTTGATAAATGTCTTTGTGATCTCCTGATGGAATCCTGTATATTTCTTGATGGAATGTGCATTTAACAGACACATGACAAGCGAAAATGCCATTGTTGCAAAGACTAATCCATAGGTTTTACAATCTGTATATGTTAATAACAGCCATAAAACAACGATATTAACGACAACAGAGATTGCTGAATGTTTGACTGGCACACGCATCTTGCCCATTCCCTGTAAAATACCATTTGTCAATGTAGACAGGCAGTAGAAAATAACAGAGACTGCACCGATTCGAAGCATTGCAGCTCCTAATCCTTTGGCATATACGGCACCGAAAATAAGTCCATTAATAGAGCTGTTTAACACGCCAAGTCCGACCGCACATGGAATTGCGATCATCATTGTAAAACGGATTGCCATCTGAATGCTATCATTCATATCATCTTTCTTACCCAAAGCATAAGCTGCAGAAACATTTGGCACGATCGCATTGGAAAGTGCGGATGCCATCGCTACTGGTACGTTGATCAGAACATTGTACTGGCTGCTGAACAGTCCATAAAATCCTGAAACTACTTTCGCTGTGATTCCTTTTCCTACTAAAATATTACTAAAGATCGTCTGATCGATCGTTGCACTGCAGTTATAGATCGCTGTACTGAAGATCACTGGTGTGATCGTCAATAATAAGATCTTTAAGATATTTCCATAAGATTCGATATATTTCGTACGGTCATGTTTCATCTGAATCTTAACTTTTGGCTGATATGCACGATAAATAATAAAACAAAAGATCAGCCCTGTTAAAACTCCGACTCCTGTACCAATCGCACTACCTGCTGCTCCATGTCTAGCAATCTCGTATGTGATCGTCTTAGATGGCAGATATGGTAAGATCAATACATATGCCATCAAAATACTAAAGATCGCATTCAAGATCTGCTCGATGATCTGGGAAATGGATGTTGGTACCATCGTATTATGCCCCTGAAAATATCCTCTTAATACTCCAAGGATTCCAGAGAAAAAGATGGTTGGAGAGATCACCTGAAGAGCAAGTGCGGCACCTTTCTGATGTCCAACAAAGGTTGGTGCTCCAAAATATGCGATCAATGATGCGATACCACCAACAACGATCGCATAAACTAATGCTCCATAGAAAATTCTCTGTGCATTGATATATTCTCTCTTTGCAAGTCTTGCAGAAATTGACTTGGAAACTGCAAGTGGGATACTGAAGGATGCGATCAGCAAAATAATATTGTAAATATTATATGCATAAGAATAATACCCCATTCCTTCTTCGCCAATAATCCCAAACAGTGGACTACGATATAATAATCCGATCACACGGCAGACAATAGACGCTGCGGCTAAAATCATTCCCTGCATTAAAAATGAGTTTTTGCTGCTTTTACTCATACTAAACCTCTTTCATCTCTTGTATATTTCGTCTTTGTCAGAATCTCTTCCTGACGTTTTTCCATATCTTTTCGTTCTTCCTCTTCCATATGGTCATATCCAAACAGATGTAACATACTGTGCGCGATCAAAAATGCATATTCTCTCTCGCGGCTGTGTCCATAATTCTCAGCCTGTTCCCATACTTTGTCCATAGAGATCACAATATCTCCAAGCAGAAATTCCCCACTTTCCGGGTCAAACGCCATCGGATCTTCTTCGATTTTTGAAAAATCTGCTGGCTGTTCATATTCTGCCATTGGGAAAGATAATACGTCAGTTGGACGGTCGATCTCTCTTTGTTCTTTGTTGATCTCATGGATCGTGTCATTATCAGTCAACATTAAGTTCACTTCGCACTCATAAGGGCAGTCCACATAATCAATTGCTGCCTCAATGACTTCATGTGCGATCTTCTCATAAGGGATATTGATCTCTCCCTCGTATTCGTTCTCAATTATAATACTCATAATATTCCTATCTTCTGTTCTTTTTGTTGTTCTTATTCTTTCTCGCAGATCTAGCTGATTCATACTGATCATATGCTGCAACAATCTTCTGTACTAATGGATGTCTTACAACGTCCTTATTTGTAAGTTCACAGACTCCGATCTCTTTGACTTTTCGCAATACTCTTAAAGCTTCTTCTAACCCTGAAATACTGTCAAATGGCAAGTCTTTCTGTGTCAAATCACCAGTGATGATCGCTTTAGAGCCAAAACCAATACGTGTTAAGAACATCTTCATCTGTGCTGGTGTTGTATTCTGTGCCTCATCTAAGATAATGTATGCATTATCCAGTGTACGGCCTCTCATATAAGCCAATGGAGCAACTTCAATTAAGCCTTTCTCCATATTCTTCATAAATGCATCGGCTCCGAGAATCTCATACAGAGCATCATACAATGGTCTTAAATATGGATCTACTTTACTTTGTAAGTCTCCTGGCAAGAATCCCAATTTCTCTCCTGCTTCGATCGCTGGCCTTGTTAAGATAATACGGCTGACTTCATCATTCTTGAATGCTGTAATTGCCATTGCCATCGCAAGATAAGTCTTACCAGTTCCTGCTGGGCCAACACCAAACGTGATCATCTTATCTTTGATCGCTTCGACGTATTTTTGCTGTCCTAAAGTCTTTGGTTTGACAGCTTTACCCTGAATCGTGTGACAGATCACATCTTTATCAAGTTCTACAAGACTTGTAGATTTTTCTTCCATAGATAAAGATAAAGCATAATTTACATTCTGCTCTGTGATCACATTCCCTCGTTTGGATAATTCAAGTAACTCATCGATCACAGAAATCGCATGATTAACTGCCTGTTGTGTTCCAATGCATTTTAACTGGTCACCACGCAGGATCAGACTTACATGCAATGTCTTTTCAATTTTCTTCATGTAGGCATCAAATTGCCCAAATACATTCCCACCATGTTCTGCTGGAAAATTCATTTCTATTTCAACTGGATTCATCTAATTCTCAGTCTCCTTCTTTGCGTATATTCTTATGTATTTTACCATCTGTTACAAAGTTTTTCAACCTGACAGACATATAAAATACATGTGGTCTGATTCATAGGTTTTTAATATTTATTGCTGTGCCGTCGTTGGTGCGATCATCTCTTCTTGTTTTTTTGTTAATTTCTTGATATTTCGGATTTTTCCAATACTTTCTTCTTTGATGATCGATGCCCTCACTTCATATCGGTTGTTCTTCCTTTGATAATTTTCTTCACAGTGAACAATCTTTGCCCCTTTTTTGGCTTTCTTCGTAAGATAATGTTCGAGCTGTTTTTTTAATTTCAACTGTGCTTTTTTTTTCGTTAAGATTTTCTTTTTTGGCTGGTATTTTTCGGTTGTTTGAATCGTAATTCCTATGGGCAAATAAAAAGAAGTCCCTATTTTTAATGATCTTCTCTCTGTCACTACATTTGTATGATTCTGTTTTTGCTTCGATGGAAAATCAAACTGATATTGCCCCAAATATATATTTTTGATGCATTTTTTCTCATCTGTGATTGTTTTTTCATAATATTCCATCGGGATGGAATTTTCATATACCTCTTTGGTACGCATAATAATTTCACCATCTGCTTTGATCTTATCTGTTTGTGTCACAGTAAAATCATCGCTGTAGTAATAGATCAATCCAGATATCAATGTTGTTCCTTTTTTCACGCTGTCACCGGTGCTTACCAATGGTGTCCCGCTTTTTACTGCCATTTTTGTAATGATCCCTGATTTATTTGCCACGATATCACATGGCTTCTTTGGATTCTGCTTTGTTTTGCGATCCAAAGTTTCTTTGATCTCGATATGTAGTCTTGTTCCCTGAACAGAACAGGATACCCACGCAATCTCATCATAATCTTCTCTCAGATGATCTTCCAAAGCATCACAATCAATCTGATATTTTAATGTTCCCAGATGATAGTAGTTATCCGTGACATATTTTAGTATATCACTTTTCGAATATACTTCTCCTCCTGAAACTGTGATTTCCCATAAAAACTGGCTAAAAGAAAAGATCATCATCGCACATAAAAATATGAAGAAAAATAATATTTTACGATTTCTATGTTCTTTTAAGAAATATGGCAGCCCCCTTTGTTTTTGTAACGTAAGCTCAACATTTGCTTTCTGTGCTAATGTTACTAATGTTTGATAAGCACTTTTTCTAATACAAAAGGCATAGCCGTCTGATACTGGTTTCAATTCCCACAGTACCAGATGGTTTTTGGCACAGAGATTTAGGAAACGCTCTGTCTGATATCCTTTGACTTGAAAATATAATTGCCCAAATATAAAATGCAGGATCTTAAGCATATGCCATGCTCCTTTCAGAGAATATCATACATATTCCAGCCTTTTGATCTTTCCTTTAACCTTCATCGCTTCCTGTGAGTAAAAATCAACCGTTAAACCACATCCATAGATGTTTAATATGACATGATTTCCCTGAACAGAAATCGTATCCTCATCATACGATACAATTCCCCGATAATTTTCTATGTACGCTTCACAGTTCCCTGTCAAGCTAATGATAAAATCTCCAAACACCACATCTCTTGGAAGCGAAAGTCCTTTGGCGATTGCTTCTTTTGGTTTATTCTTCATGAAAAACTCCTTTTGTGGCATTTGGTTTAATATATGCCGAAAAAAAGCATCATATACCTGTTTTCAGGTAAATGATGCTTATCTTTTCAACTGATAAAAATTATTTAGATTTTCTCTTACGAGCTGCTTCAGACTTTTTCTTACGTCTTACGCTTGGCTTCTCGTAATGTTCTCTTTTACGAATCTCCTGCTGAATTCCTGCTTTTGCACAGTTTCTCTTGAATCTGCGAAGAGCGCTATCTAAAGATTCATTTTCTTTAACGATTACGTTTGACATTCTATTCCCGACCTCCCCTCCAGTCTTGTACTTGTGCATAGGACTGTTTGGGTTTTAATTTTTTGCACTAGATTAGTATATCACATTCCAGAGATTTGTCAACTATGAAATTTGACTTTCTAAAATTTCTTTTACTTTTGCTACTGCTTCTGGGATTCCGGCTGGGTTCTTTCCTCCGGCCTGAGCCATGTTTGGACGTCCTCCACCGCCGCCTCCAACACATCCGGCGATCGCTTTGATCAGGTTTCCAGCGTGTGCCCCTGCTTTTTGTGCTTCGTCTGTTACCATGGCAACTAAGAAAACTTTTCCGTCTTTCTGGGAAGCAAGGACAATGACACCTTCTCCTAATTTTTCTTTTAAATTATCTCCAAGTTCACGAAGCCCGTTCATATCAACATCTTCTAGAGAAGTTGCAAGAACTTTCACTCCTTTGACTTCTTCTACCTGATCCATAACATCTCCTAGAGCATCTTTTGCAAGTTTGCTCTTTAAGGATTCATTTTCACTCTTTAATTCTTTCACTTCTGCAAGAAGAGATTCAATTCTTGTAAGCAGTGTTGCTGGTGTAGCTTTTAATGCTTTGGCTGCTTCTTTTAATTCTTCTTCCTGTTTGTGGTAATAGTTAAATACTCCCTGGTCAGTCACTGCTTCGATTCTTCGAACTCCTGATGCAACACCAGTTTCAGATAAAATCTTAAATGCTGTGATCACTCCGGTATTCTTTACATGAGTACCACCACATAATTCTACAGAGAAATCTCCCATAGAAACGACTCTTACTTCATCTCCGTATTTCTCTCCAAACAGTGCCATAGCTCCTGTTTTCTTAGCATCTTCCATAGACATAACTTTTGTTACAACTGGAAGATCCTCGGCGATCTTTTCATTGACGATCTTTTCAACTCTTGCGATCTCATCATCAGATAATGGTGAGAAATGTGTAAAGTCGAATCTTAAATGTTCGGCATTATTTAAAGATCCTGCCTGTTCTACGTGAGTTCCAAGCACTTCTCTTAATGCTTTCTGTAATAAATGAGTTGCACTATGATTCTTAGCTCCTAATGCTCGGTTCTTCTCATTGACTGTAAAGACTGCTTTGTCTCCTACGTTGAATGTTCCTTCAACTACGTGTCCAACATGTCCGAACTTACCACCAGATAATTTAATAACATCTTCTACTTCAAAAGCTGCATCTCCACTGACGATCACACCTTTATCTGCTTCCTGACCACCACTTGTTGCATAAAATGCTGTCTGGTCAGCAACGATTGTTCCTTTGTCTCCTTTATTCAGAGTAGAAACAACTTCTGTCTCTGTTGTCATGGCTGTGATCTCGCCTTCACAAGTAAGCTCATCATATCCAACAAATTTTGTTGTCATAGCTGGGTCTAACTGTTCGTAAACAGTTGCATCGGCACCCATGTAGTTTGTTGTTTTTCTTGCAGCTCTGGCAGTTTCTCTCTGAATCTGCATTTCTTTATCAAAGCCTTCTTTGTCTACAGTAAATCCCTTTTCTTCTAAGATTTCGATTGTCAGATCTAGTGGGAATCCATAAGTGTCATATAATTTGAACGCATCAGCACCAGCAAGTTCTTTGCTGCCTTTTTCGTTCATATCTTTTTCCATATCTGCTAAAATAGACAGTCCCTGATCGATCGTCTTGTTGAACTGTTTTTCTTCCTGAGATAAATGATTGAAGATAAATTCTGCTTTTTCTTCTAATTCTGGATATCCGTCTTTGGATTCACGGATCACAATCTTACTGATATCTGTTAAGAACAGATGATCGATTCCTAGTAATCTTCCATGTCTTGCTGCACGACGGATCAGACGACGAAGTACATATCCACGTCCTTCGTTGGATGGTGTGATACCATCAGATAACATAAATGTAGCAGAACGGATATGGTCTGTGATCACACGGATAGATACATCTGTCTCGTGATCGACACCATAAGTAACACCAGCAATCTTACAGACTTCATCACGGATTGCTTTGATAGAGTCTACATCAAAGATAGAATCTACTTCCTGTACTACAACAGCAAGACGTTCCAGTCCCATACCTGTATCAATGTTCTTGTTCTCTAATTCTGTATAATTGTTGTGTCCGTCATTCTCAAACTGTGTAAATACGTTGTTCCATACTTCCATATAACGATCGCAGTCACATCCTACTGTACAGTCTGGGCTTCCACATCCGTATTTCTCTCCACGATCATAGTAGATCTCTGAACATGGTCCGCAAGGTCCTGCACCATGCTCCCAGAAGTTGTCTTCTTTTCCAAAACGGAAGATTCTCTCTGGTGCGATTCCGATCTCTTTCTCCCAAATCTCGAATGCTTCATCATCATCTTCATATACAGATGGATATAATCTATCTGGATCTAATCCGATCACTTCTGTTAAAAATTCCCAAGACCATGCGATTGCTTCGTGTTTAAAATAATCTCCAAAAGAGAAGTTACCTAACATCTCAAAGAATGTACCATGTCTTGCTGTCTTACCAACATTTTCAATATCTCCTGTACGGATACACTTCTGACATGTTGTTACTCTTGTTCTTGGTGGTACTTCCTGTCCTGTGAAGTAAGGTTTCAGTGGTGCCATACCAGCGTTGATCAGTAATAAACTGTTATCATTCTTTGGCACAAGTGAAAAACTCTTTAATGCTAAATGTCCTTTACTTTCGAAAAACTCAAGATACATCTTCCTGAGTTCGTTGACTCCATATGCTCTCAACGTTTCATCCTCCTAGTGTCATTTCATTATATTATTAAGAAGACCTTGTCTTTACGGCTTTTTAGCTGCATGAGAATATAAACTCATGCAGCTAAATGATCTTCTCCTAATCATGTATGATCTTATGCTTCTTTCTTCTTTGCCTTTGCACGACCAGTTCCGAAATAAATTCCTGCCGCGGAGCATGCAAAGAGAATCGCAAACTTCAATACATAAGAGACTAATTCTGATAAAAATGCTGTCATAATCTTGCCTCCTTATCTTATAAAGTCGATTATACCAAATCGAACTTAGAAACACAAATATTTTCTCACAAAGATTACATCTTAATCCTCTTTTTCTAATAAATCTGTGTAGAAACAAGAATAATTTCCTGTATGGCAGGCAGCTCCGATCTGCTTTACTTTGGCAAGTAAAGTATCTCTGTCACAGTCGATATATAAATCTTTGACATATTGATAATGTCCGGATGTCTCTCCTTTGATCCATAATTCATTACGGCTTCGACTGTAATATGTCATGATTCCTGTCTCGATCGTCTTATCATAAGCTTCCTTGGTCATATATGCGACCATCAAAACTTCATTTGTCTTATAATCCTGTACAACAACGGTTAACATTCCATCGCTGTTTAATTTGAATTCATCAAAACTCATCTTACTGTTTAATGGCTTTGCTTCGTTGCTCATCTTATAGGGCTCCTTTCGTAGAAAGCACATCTGTGATCCTTGAGTCTAAACTTGTTGCTTCATCTAAAGCTTTAGCAAATGCTTTAAATGCTGCTTCAATCATATGATGATTATTTTCCCCATGTAATTTCTTTAAATGCAGATTCATCATACTGCCATAAGATACCGCATAGAAGAATTCTTTTACCATCTCTGTGTCAAATTCGCCAACACGGTCAACGGTAAAGTCACAATCCATCACAAAATATGGTCTTCCAGATAAATCGATCGCACATAGCATTAATGTCTCATCCATTGGAAGCATGAAAGATCCATAACGTTTGATCCCTTTTTTATCTCCAACCGCCTGTTTGATCGCTTCGCCAAGTACAATTCCAACATCTTCAATTGTATGGTGGCAGTCGACATATAGATCTCCTTCGACTTCCACATCAAGATCAAAAAATCCATGGCGTGCAAATGCATTTAACATATGGTCAAAAAAACCGATTCCTGTATGGATGTTTCCATTTCCATTTCCATCAAGGTCAATGGAAAGTTTGATCTTTGTCTCGCTTGTATTTCTTTCAATTGATGCACTTCTACTCATATCTTTATCCTTCCTGGTTATCTTCAAATCTTACTTTCATGGAATTTGCATGTGCAGTCAGCTGTTCCTGATTTGCAAAGAATTCGATGTCTTTGTGTACTGGCTCTAAGGCTTCTCTTGAATAGTAAATGACACTTGATTTCTTGATAAAATCGTCAACACTTAATGGAGAGAAGAATTTCGCTGTTCCGTTTGTAGGAAGAACATGATTTGGTCCTGCGAAATAATCTCCTAGAGGTTCACAACTGTATGCTCCAATAAAGATTGCTCCTGCATTCTTGATTCTTGTCATAACATCAAATGGATTGGCTGTCATGATCTCCATATGTTCAGATGCAATGGCATTTGCTGTATCGATCGCTTCTTTCATATCACTTGCAACAAGAATATATCCGAAAGAATCTAGAGATTTCTCCATGATTTCTTTTCTTGATAACTGATTTAAGAATCCATCGATCTCATCAGATACTTTATGTGCTAATTCTTCACTTGTTGTAACAAGGATCGCACTTGCCATCTCATCATGTTCTGCCTGTGAAAGTAAGTCTGCTGCCACATATCTTGGGTTTGCTGTCTCATCTGCTAAAACTAAGATCTCACTTGGTCC
Organism: Anaerostipes sp. Marseille-Q3525; assembly: GCF_018223505.1. Taxonomy (NCBI): domain Bacteria; kingdom Bacillati; phylum Bacillota; class Clostridia; order Lachnospirales; family Lachnospiraceae; genus Anaerostipes; species Anaerostipes sp. Marseille-Q3525. Next base: position 36,942 of record NZ_JAGTTT010000012.1, on the reverse strand, counting down.
TGCGATGGAATCGATGCTTACATTTCCATAAACTGCTTTTTTCGCTAATGCAACAAAAATGTTACCTGGTCCTACGATCTTATCTACTTTTGGAATAGACTCTGTTCCAAATGCCATCGCTGCGATTGCCTGTGCTCCACCAACTTTATATACTTTTGTTGCTCCAGCTTCTTTTGCTGCCACTAATGTATTTGCTGTAACTTTTCCATCTTTTCCAGGAGGTGTTGTCATGATGATATTTTTCACTCCTGCAACATGTGCTGGAACAATGTTCATTAATACAGAAGATGGATAAACGGCTTTTCCACCTGGCACATAAACGCCACAAGTCTCCATTGGTGTAACTTTCTGTCCAAGCATCACTCCGTCTTCTCTTGTCTCAAACCAGCTCTTCTGAATCTGTTTTTCATGAAAATCACGAATGTTCTTGATTGCTTTACGAATAACTTTGATCAATTCATCATCCACTTCTTCATAAGCTTCTTTGATCTCTTCTTCTGTAACTAAAATATTGTCTGCATTGATCTCAGCTTTGTCAAACTGTGCTGTATAATCAAAGACTGCTTTATCTCCATTATCTCTGACATTTTTGATAATCGCATCAACTTTATCCTGAAAATCCCCATAGTTTGTAGGACTTCTCTTTAATAAATCTGATAAGATATTTGCAATTGAATCTTTGTTTACTTTTACTATTCTCATGATTCTTTCCTCCGACCTATTCTTTTTCGTCTAAGATCTTCTTTAATGCAACGATGATCTTACTGATACGTTCCTGTTCCATCTTCTGGCTTACCTGATTTACTACCATTCTTGCAGATAGTGGGCAAACCTCTTCTAAGACCTCTAGTCCGTTTTCTTTTAATGTTGTTCCTGTCTCTACGATGTCGACGATCACCTCAGATAATCCAACGATCGGTGCAAGTTCGACAGATCCGTTTAATTTAACGATCTCTACTGTCTGTAATTTCTGATTATTGAAATATTCTTTCGCAATATGTGGATATTTGGATGCTACACGGATGATCTCATTGCTGTTTAAGTATTTCTTCGCTTCTTTTGGTCCACAGACACACATCTTGCAGGCTCCGAATTTCAGATCTAATACTTCATACAGGTTTCTTCCTTCTTCAAGGATTGTATCCTTTCCAACAACACCGATATCGGCTGCTCCGTATTCAACATAAGTTGGCACGTCACTTGCTTTGGATAGGAAAAATTTTAATTTTAATTCTTCATTGACGAAGATCAATTTTCTTGTTTTCTCATCTTTCATTTCCTCGCATGTAATACCGATCTCTTCTAATAAAGCCATCGCTTTCTTTGCAAGTCGCCCTTTTGCAAGGGCAAATGTAATATATCTCATGATCTTTTGTTTCCCTTCTTTGTGCTAGATTTGTTGATTAGATAAAATAAAGGATTCCACCAAGGCGATGTTCTTTGGCAAATTTTTCATAATCTGCTTTACTGCACAGATTATTTTTTCTCTCTAAAATGACTTTCTTTCCTTCTTTTCTTAATTCTTCTGCTCGAAGGATCGCATCTTTCATCGTTGCTTCTTTATAAATGATCATGGTATCCATATGATCAGCTTCCATATGGATTCCCTGGCGACTTAATGCCATCATCAGCTCATCTAATACGATCGCAAATCCGACAGATGGGGCTTTCTTTCCAAACTGTTCGATCAGATTATCATATCGTCCACCCTTTAGGACTGCGTCTCCAGTTCCATAAGTGTAACCTTTGAAAATGATTCCTGTATAATAGTTATGTTTATTTAACATTCCAAGATCGAAACTTACATACTGTTCTTTGCCGTATAATTTCAAAATATCATAGACATCACGAAGTCTTTTGATCGCTTTCTTAGACTGTTCATTCTCTACCATAGCTTCTGCTTGATCTAAGATCTCTACATCTCCATTTAACTCATTGAAATGTAAGAAGACATCTTTAATCTTATCAGATAAATCTAATGCTTCCACATATTCCATTAATCCGAAATAGTTTTTATTTAAGATCAATTCACGAAGCTGTGTCTTGACTTCTTCCTCTTTGATCGTCTGTGTTAATCCGTTAAAAAATTCAACCTCCCCAATGGAAAGTCTGAAATCTGTTAATCCTGCTGCTAAAAAACAATCAATTGCCATTGCAATGGATTCTGTATCTGCCTGTACAGATGCATCATTGACTAATTCTGCACCTAACTGACATGTCTCTTTTAACTTCAGTTGATAACTTGAGTTATTCAAAAACACGTTTCCTGCATAAGAAAGACGGATTCCCATATTCTCTTCATTAAAATATTTTGCAATACAACGTGCAATGGATGGTGTGACGTCTGGACGAAGAACTAAGGTATTTCCTTCTCTGTCAAAAAATTTAAACATCTCTCTTGCAGAGACTGTTCCTTTTTCGCTATTAAATACGTCAAAGAATTCAAATCCTGGAGTTCTGATCCCTTCATATCCGTAAGATGCAAAGACTTTGTTTAATTTGGCTTTTAACTTGCTTCGCTGTCCATATTCGGTTCCATATACATCTCTGACACCTTCTGGTGTGTGGACTCTCTTTTTATTCATAATTTTGCCGCTCCTTGATACTTTATCGAATTAAAGTGCTACTTAGGTAGCACGTCAAATTATTTGTATTTTACCAATCATTAACTTATTTGTCAACCTCGTTCACTCTAATTCATCTTATCCTATATTACATGAAAATCTTACAACTGGGAGATTACTTCCTCAATGACCTGATCCATGATTTCTACTGGGTCATATACAAGATCCACACTGCAGTATCCACAGATATCTTCTAAGGCTCCAAAAATCCATGGATTTCTTGCTTTGATCGTCTTCATCCTTCCATTCTGCTGTACGAAACTGATGAAAAATCCCAAAGTTCTACTGATCTCATCATCACCTTCTTCTAAAATATCCATTGTGATCACTCCGCCATCGGTATTATCATATGCTATAAATAACAGAGGATTCTTTGGACGTTCTCCCTCTTCTTCCCCTTCTACCATCACTGGGAGATAAGTAAAATCTAAGATCACTTCAAGATCAATCTGTTTCTTATTCTTTAATTCGTCTTTTAAATCCTGATCTTCTAACATCACGGATGGAAATTCTTTTTCTGCTTCTGGAATTTCTTTTACAAACATCTCCCATGTGTCATTTTCAGAATTATAACGGCGTACGATTCCTTCTGCCTGTTCGATATCTGGATTTAATTTTCCATCTTTGACTGCTTCTAATATCATATATAAATTTTCATAAGTTTCTGTAAGAAGTGCTACTTCATCTTCATCTAACTGATATGGTTTGTATCCTTTTTTATAAGAAACAAAATAAATCCAGTCACTGATTGTTTTGAAACGGATATCCAATTCATCGATCACGCTTCTTTGCTCGTCTGGAACATTCATCATGCTTCCCCAGAAACAAGTAAGGCTTGAATGCTCATCCATCAGATATTGTGCTGGAAGATCTCCCTCTTCTGCTCCAAGGATCATATAGAAATCCCCTAAACCTTCCATTCCGTCGAAGACTGCGATTCCTCTTTCCCCGCTGAATTTTCCCATCACACTGCAAAAGACAGGTTCTTCTCTGTCTTTTAACTGAATCGTCACAAGCTGCGTATCTCCAAGATCATTCCAAGGTTCTAATTTGTCTAACTTTAATGTAATATCATATAACTGCTTCCATGCATTGATTGATGCTTCTTTTCTCAATGAACTTTCCTCCATATCTTTGACGTAATTTTGTATACTTAAGATTTATTATAATAAGAAATGATTTTAATTACAACAAAATCCCGACTATCTCTCTATGATTTATTGATTTGATCGTTTTTTCTTTATACTTTTCCCGATTTCTGATATAATTGTTTGACGGATTTATCTTCTTATATTATAAGATAACCGATTTTTTACCAGGAGGTATTTCATTATGGCATTCGACGGATTTGTCATTTCAAATATTGTATCAGAATTAAATAAACAGATCATTGGCGGAAGAATCTATAAGATCTATCAGCCAGAAGCCGACGAGATCACACTTGTGATCAAGAAAGAGAGACTGACAACAAGACTTCATCTCTCAGCCAGTGCTTCTCTTCCCCTTGTCTATTTATCCAAGGAAGGAAAAGCAAACCCTATGCAGGCACCAAACTTCTGCATGCTGCTTCGTAAACATATCAGCAGCGGAAGGATCATCTCGATCACTCAGCCTGATTTTGAGCGTATCATTGAGATTCAGATTGAGCATCTAGACGAACTTGGAGATATCTGCCAGAAGCGTCTGATCATTGAGATCATGGGAAAACACAGCAATATCATTTTTGTAAACAGCGATGATGTGATCTTAGATAGCATCAAGCATATCTCTGCAAATATCAGTTCTGTCAGAGAGGTATTGCCGGGACGTACTTATACCTTCCCGCCATCTAAGGGAAAACATCCGCTAGCAAGCCTGACTGCAGATGACTTTTATCAGCATATCATCACAAAACCATTGAATCTTTGCAAAGCACTTTATACTTCCATCACGGGAATGAGTCCTTTGATCGCAAATGAACTTTGTTATCGTGCAGGACTTGACGGTAATGCTTCCACGGATTCTTTGACCGATGACAGTGCTGCTGGTTTATATGGACAGCTTATAAAATTAAATGCTCTTGTAGAAGATGAAGCTTATCAGCCAAATATCATTTATTCCGGGGAAGAACCGAAGGAATTTTCTTGTATCCCTTTAACTTCTTATCCTGACTGCACCGCAAAAACATATGATTCTATTTTCGACGTATTGATCGGGTATTATTCTGAAAAAGAAAAATATACGAGAATGAAGCAGAAATCTTCTGATCTTCGTAAGATCGTGCAGACAGCCCTTGAGAGAACGAGTAAGAAATATGATCTGCAGCTTCGTCAGTTAAAAGATACGGAAAAACGCGAGAAATTCAAAGTTTATGGAGAACTTACACAAACTTATGGCTATGGATTGGAACCAAATGCAAAATCTCTGACTTGCATGAATTATTATACAAATGAAGAGATTACGATCCCTCTGGATCCAACAAAAACTCCTTTGGAGAATTCCAAGAAATTTTTTGCAAAATATAATAAATTAAAACGTACGTATGAAGCTCTTTCTGAGCTAGTCGTGGAGACAAAAGCAGATCTTGATCATCTCGATTCCATCTCTACTGCTCTTTCTTTATCAGAAGATGAAAAAGATCTTCAGTTAATCAAAGATGAGCTTTCTGATTATGGTTATATTAAGAGCCATGGAAAGAAAAAGGGTAAGAAACAAGCAAAATCCAAACCATTACATTTTATTTCTTCCGATGGTTTCCATATGTATGTTGGGAAAAACAACTACCAGAATGATGAATTAAGCTTTAAATTTGCAAATGGTGGTGACTGGTGGTTCCATGCGAAAAATATGCCCGGTTCACATGTCATTGTTCGTAAAGAGCAGGCAGAAACACTTCCAGATGCAACATTTGAAGAAGCTGGTCGTCTTGCGGCTTATTATTCTAAAGGCCGTCAGGCACCAAAGGTTGAAGTCGATTATGTACAGAGAAAAGAACTTCGGAAACCACCGAAAGCAAAACCTGGATTTGTCATTTACCATACGAACTATTCTATGATGTGTATTCCAAATATTGACGGAATTGAGGTTGTTGAATAGGTTGTATCTGTGAATTTATAAAATTTGTATCACAAAATAACAAAAGGGATTGATCACTTATATTTTCTTGTGATCGATTCCTTTTATTTATAACCTCTTCTTTTTTACTATCGTAAAACCGACATCAAAACTTCTTCCATATTCTTGACATCAATTAGTTTCGCAATATGTCCATTCATGCATTTTGATAATGCCATTTTACGATCTTCCTCAAATGCATTGGCTTGTTCTGCCTGTAACTGAGATTTCTTTGCGTTTTCCTCTGCGATTCTTGCCTTTTGAAGCAGCTTTAAAAACACGATCAAAACCAATAAAAAAGCACCGGTCTTTTTAATTCTATTGTAGCGGATTTTTACGCAATAATACAGTATTTTCCTTAATCTATATTCTATGTTTCTCTGTCTTATCAATCTGAATGATCTTTCCATCCTGAACAATGATCGTAATATTGCCATATTTCATATTTTGTAATAACTCTTCGATTTTTTCTTGCCATTGGTGTTGTTCTTGTGATTTTTTTGTATTATGTTCCATATGCCCGCCTTATTTCCTATGTCACTACGTTATGATACTTTCTTATCACGTAAAAAGACGGCCGGTAAATTTCCGGCCGCCTTTCCATATATAAATTATATGATTAAGAGAAAAGGTTGTTTACTTTAACTTTTGGTTAATTTTCATTGATATTATTTTGATTACATTGCTTCGTAAATTGCTACGACATCATCTAAGATCTTTTCATCTGTGATTCCAGATACTTCTTTTAATGCAGCTTTTGCTCCATTTGCTTTGATCTTATCCTGTAATTCTACGCTCTGTGGATCTTCTGCATTGTCATATTTTAATGCTGCTGCCATTCCTGCTAACAACGCATCAACTGGAAGATCATATTCTAATGCTGTCATGGTTGGTTTTGTTAAACGGTCTGTTGCACTTAATTTTCTTAATGGTTCTCTTCCTACACGAGCTGTATCATCTACAAGGTATGGGTTTTTGAAACGATTTAAGATCTTGTCGATATATTTAAAGTGAGCATCTTTGTCAAATCCATATTTGTTGACTAATGCCATACCACTCTGCTGCATTGCTTTTTTCACTGTCTTAAAGATTTCATCGTCTGCGATACTTTCATCGATCGTCTTATATCCTTTGTAGTTTCCAAGATATGCTGTGATGCAGTGTCCTGTATTTAATGTAAATAATTTTCTTTCAATGTATGCCATTAAGTTATCTGCAAGGTTCATTCCATTGATCTGAGGAACCACTCCCTTAAAGGATGCTTCTTCTACATTCCACTCATAGTAGTTTTCTACGACTACGTCGATTGGATTATCTAAACGTACTGGAGGTACGATTCTATCTACGGAGCAGTCTGGGAATCCAACATATTTGTCTGCGTATGCTTTTTCTTCGTCATTTAAGTTCCCATAAACAGCTTCTTTTAACTGAGAACTTGCTTTGATTGCGTTTTCACAAGCGATGATATTTAAGTACTTTTCAGAACCATTTTCTTTTCTTGCTTTGATTCCTTCTGCAATAGATGGAGCGATAATTGGAAGAATTCTTACTCCAACAGCTGTTGTAATGATTTCAGCTTCTTTGATCTCATCGATCAGTTCAGGTTTTGTTGAATTTACTGCACTGATGTCTGTGATCACGATTTCTTTACTTTCTACATCTTTTACATAAATTGTATATTTTTTGTCTTCATTGATCTTATCAACGATTTCCTGGTTTACATCTGCAAATACAACATGATATCCTGCTTCACTTAACAGTCCACCGATAAATCCACGTCCAATATTTCCTGCTCCAAACTGAATTGCTTTCTTCATTTTCTTCACTCCTAAAATTAAAATCTAAATCTATAAGTATATGTTTTAGGTATTTAATAAGCGAGAATGATTTCCCGCTTATTAAATTGACCTTGTCTGCTTAAATCTTATTTAAACATTTCCATGATTTCGTCAACGTTTTCTGTTGTTTTTAACTGTTCCAGTCTTTCTGGATCTTCGATGATCTCTGAAATCTTAGCTAATAATCCAAGATGTTCATCACCGATTCCAGCGATACCGAATACTAACTGTGCTTTTTCACCATCAAAGTCTACACCTTCTGGATACTGAAGCATTACGATACCAGTTTTCTGTACATTTTTCTTAGCGTCACCTGTTCCATGAGGAATTGCTACACCTAATCCCATGTATGTTGTCACTGTCTGCTCACGTTTTACCATGGCATCGATATAACCTTCTTCAACGTATCCAAGTTCATTTAACAGTTTTCCTGCTGCTTTGATCGCTTCAAATTTGTCGACTGGTTTTAATCCTGTTTTGATTCCTTCTTCTACAAGGATTTTTGAATTTCGTGTAACAACTGGTGTTTCTGCCTTTTCTTCAACAGCTGCTGCTGTCTGAACGGCTGGATCTACTTTTGCTGTCATCTGTTCATATAATCCGTCTAAGTTTGGATCCTGTAAGAAGTTATTGATAATTACTAACTGTGCCTGTGGTGCAGATTTTCTAGCTCTGTCTGCTAAAACTGCCTGAACAACTGCGATATCACAATCTGCTGGAATATTATCTACAGATGTATTGATAACTGTAAGATCTGGTCTCTGTGCTTTCACACGATTTCTGAATTTTGTAGCTCCCATTGCGGAAGATCCCATTCCTGCGTCACATGCAAATACGATTTTCTTCACTTCGTCTGCTGCTTTCTTTTCTCCTGGATCAACTGTGATTCCTTTGGATTCTGCTTTTTTAGCTGCCATATCGCTCTGTGCATCTTCAAGGCTCTTACCATCTGACATACGGATAATTGGTGATGCGATCAAGAATGATACTGCTGTTGCGATCAATACTCCTAAGATTGTCAATGGCATCTGAGCTCTTGGTGACATTGATAAGTAAGCGATGATAGATCCTGGTGAAGATGGTCCAACAAGTCCGCATCCTGTAAATGTAAAGAATGTGATCGCACAAATGTTACCAACGATCGGAGCGATGATCACGATAGGGTTCATCAGGATATATGGGAAGTAAATCTCATGAATACCACCGAAGAAGTGAATGATGATCGCACCTGGTGCAGATGATTTTGTTACTTTGTCTTTGGAGAAGATTGCATATGCTAATAATACTCCAAGTCCTGGTCCTGGATTTGCCTCTAACATGTACATGATAGATTTACCAGCTGCTTTTGCCTGTTCAATACCGATTGGTGTAAAGATACCATGGTTGATAGCGTTATTTAAGAATAATACTTTGGCAGGTTCGATAAAGATTGCTGCTAAAGGTATTAATTTTGCTTTTACAAGTACGTTAACTCCTGCTGTTAATACTGCTAATACTGCTGACATGAATGGTCCGATCAGGAAATATCCGATGATCGCTACGATCATTCCTAAGATACCAACGGAGAAGTTGTTAATTAACATCTCAAATCCAGCTGGCATATGTCCGTCCATTGCTTTGTCAAATGTTTTGATAACCCATCCTGCAAATGGTCCCATTACCATGGCTCCCATTAACATTGGCTGTCCATCAAATCCACCAACTCCGGCGATACAACCCATGACTGCGATTGCACCCATAACTCCTCCACGGTCTCCACCGACCTGTTTACCACCTGTGTAGGCAATGAGCATTGGTAATAAGAATGTTAACATGTATGGCTGAATGGATGCTAATTTTGCGTTTGGAATCCATCCGTCTGCGATAAATAATGCTGTAATGAATCCCCATGCGATGAATGCTCCGATATTAGGCATTACCATTGCACTTAAAAATTTACCGAATTTTTGTAATCCATTTTTCATTTACAATATCCTCCTTTTGTTTTTATCTTCTCTTCATTTTATTTTCGTAATAGTTGCCAAGGCTTGTTTCAAGTTCTGCCTCGACTGCATTTCTGTTTTTCTCGAATAAATAGGTGATGATCTGGTCTTTCTCGGCTAATGCCCCGCTTATTTCACTCATAATTTCACGGTAGGCCTTACTTACATCTCCCTGTGGAACAAGCATCAGGATCGCTCCCTTGATCGGCTGTCCATTTTCGATGATCTCATCTTTTAAATAAACAAATCCGAATCTGCAATGTCTGACACCTTTCGTTTCACAATGTAAAAATAATACATTCATACTCGGAATAAATGTGCTTGCGATATTCTCGCGTTTGTTTAATGCAAAGGTGATCTCTGCTGCCATCGAATCATTTCTTGCAAATAATCCTCCGGCGTAATCGATCAATTGTTCCTTGTTCTTAATGTTTTCACCTGTTGATATTTTAATATTATCTAAAACCTGTAAGATCTCCTGTCCAAGAAGTGTCATATACTCGATGTCTTCTCTTCCGACTCTTTTTACTGGCTTTACAGCCTTTGCCGGATTCAGTTTTTTCTTCTTGTCAACATTTTTGATCATGGCACTGATCATTTTCTTATCTGTCTCTGTTAAAATGGAGTTCACATAGACATTTGGAAATGTCAGATTTAATTTTGCTGTGGAAATGATAAAATCAATTCCTTCTTTAATAAGTTCTTCTTCCTTGATATCCGCTGTGGAAATGATCTTTTGTACCATCAGCTGCGGAAATTCTTTTTTCAGATGAACTGCTAACATATGTGATGTTCCCATTCCATGTGGGCAGGCAACATAGACTGATAATTTTTCTTCTTCGTCTTTTTGCTGCTCGATCGCTACGCAGAAATATAAAGCAATAAATCCTAACTCTCCTTCTGGGAGTTTTTCAATATGTAGTTCTTCTTTTAAGAAATCACACGCTTTGATTGTTGCTTTATAGATTTTGGAATATTTTTCTTCCAACATATCGATGTACTGGTTTTCTGTAAATACACCTTGTTTCATTCGATTGATCGCTGGCTTCATATGATTACACAAACCATCGATCAATACTGTATTTTCAAAAAATTCCATTTCCAAAAGTTTTTCCATCTCCACAATGATCCTCATGACCAGCTGTCTGACTTTAAAACTTTCTTCATCGATCTTGTTTTCACTGTTATTCTTCCATATCTTTGCTGCTAACAACTGCATCGCTATGTTATATACTTCACCTTTGGAAACTTGATGTCCTACAAAGTTGCTTAGCTTGGTACCAATCCAGTTTGCTATCTGGCATTCTGGCAAATGAATGATTGCTGTCAGATCTTTTTCTTCTTTGATCTCATGTCCAAATCTTACTCTGTTTTGTGTTACCAGAAGATATAATCTCAAATGTCTGATAGAATGATCTGTATACTGGATATCCAGAACTTCCTGCATTCTCTCAATAATATCTCTGGTGTTGTTTAACATCTGTGGTGTAAGATCTGGAAACATTCGTTCTTTGATCTTCTTTTCTTCCTCAAACAAAACTTGTAAGGAACGTCCTCTCAGCCTCTTTCTTAATACCATTGTCACTGCCTGACGGTAATCTTCTTCTTTTCCTTCCCAGTAAATTCCCATCCCTGGTCTGCGGTAAAGAACCAGATTATAGTGATCAAGCCACTTTTCAATCTCTTCCAGGTCATTGCTTAATGTTGCATCCGAAATATGAAAAAGGGATGTAAAGTAAAAATATTTGAGTGGTTCGTTGATCGTTAGCAGATCAAGTAATATGATCGTCTGCCGATCCGCTTTACTATATACTGGTTTGTTCTCATCCATATCAACAAGTTCCTTGATGAATTTTCTTGTTTCTGAATCTTCATCCACATACAACCCGATTCTTGGTTTCTTGACCAGTTTAAAGTCGTTTTCCTCAAACCATTCGTTGATGCGTGGCATTTCTCTTAATACGGTTCTTGAACTTAATTTCAGTTTTTCTGATATTGCCTGTATTGTAATTGGATTGTCAGCATTGAAGGTTGCTAACATCTCAATGATAAGTTTCTGTCTTTTTGTTAATCCGGATTTCTTTGACATTCTGTATCATCCCCCTTCACGTATTATTATATATACAATGGGTGGTTTGAACAAGGAATTGATATGATGGTTTTGACGACATTCAATAGTGACATTTTGTTGTCAGTATTTATAGTTTGTCAGTATTATTTCATGACAAGTTTTGATTGTAATAGTGTTGCATGTATGAGTCAGAAAGAAGATAAGAAGAACTATTTATAAGAAAAAAGGATGACACTCCGCATTTTTGAAAGCGTTTTTTACAAATCGCTGATCCGCGCCTGTTCCTTCGATAACTCGCTTGCTGCGAGCCAAAATGCCCGCAGCTACGTTCAAACAATCGACCACAGGGCGCTGCGAATTTGTAAAAAACGCATTCAAAAAGTGCTCATGTTGTCATCCTTTTTTCTTATAAATAGTTCTTCTTATCTTCTTTCTGACTCATACAACGGAACGCTATTCAAATCACTACACATTGTGTATGTTAAATGGTATTGGCTGATAAGTTTTGGATTCGTTGACAGAAGGTCAATGAAATTCGTTTTTCGTACCTCTATCTTTTTTATGAATACTCGATACATTTCCGTTATACAATTACAATTTAATTAGTAAATACTATCTCTAAACACAATCTTACGATATGCTTCAAATCGTAACCAGCGGTTAAAGAATTCGCTTCCTGGTTTGTATCCTTGTTCTTTTAATTCTGCAAATAACTTATCTGCTTTTTCTTTGGAATCTACAAGTATTTCAAATCCACGTCCGTTGATTAATGGTAACCCTTTGTATTCGTATTCTTCGATTGGCTGGATTGCTACTACCTTGCGGTCTCTGATCTGTACGGCTACTTTGTCTCTGAATACGATGACATCGAAGTAGTCTGGATAGTGATAGCTTTCTCCTTCGACTGGAATTTCATCTCCGATCGTGTAGGATTTTCCGGATGGTTTGATCTTTGTGACTGTCATACTTTCCATATTGTAGTAGAATTCTTCAAAGATGTCTCCATTTGCTTTTAATTTTCCGTGTGCGAAGACGCATTTTAAGTCTGTTTCTTCGTCAACTTCAGAGTTTTTGATAACTCCGCATGCGGATGTCATATTTGTGATGCGGTCGATTAAGATTAATTCTCCTAATGTCTTATGATCATCAAATTCGTCTAATACGATCTCTTCCTGCAAAATGACATCACATACTGCGATCTCGTTCTTTCTTAAGTTATTTGCTGGAATGTATTCTCCTGTGTTAACGTCGATCTTATACTGAATATTTGTCACAATTCCCGGAATTTCTTTTGTTCCGATTTTTACGAAATATTCTTTTCCTGGTAATAATTCTCCGTCATCCATCCAAAGAACTGTTGCTGTAAAGGATTTGCTGACTGGAAGTTCTGTTTTATTTGCCAGAACACATCCTCTGGATACGTCCACTTCACGGTCTAACTGGATGGTTACTGGGCGGCCTTTTTCAGCTGTCTGTGCATCTTTATCACCAATTAATAAACTCTTAACCTTTGCATGTTCTTTGCTTGGTAATGTCACGATCTCATCTCCGACAGAAATCTGTCCGGATTCGATCTGTCCCTGGAATCCACGGAATGTGTGGTTTGGACGGCATACTCGCTGAACTGGCATGTAGAATCCTTCTTCTTCGGATTTCTCGCGAACATCAACAGTCTCTAAGTATTCAAGTAATGGTTCTCCTGTATACCATGGGATGTTGTCTGATTTTGTTGTAACGTTATCTCCTTCTGTTGCTGATACTGGAATAATCTTTACATTTGCAAGGGATAATTCTTCCTGTAATTCTTTGATCTGTTCTTCAATCTTTCGAAATGTTTCCTGATCGTATTTTACAAGGTCCATCTTGTTGACTGCAAATACGAAATGTCTGATTCCCATTAACGCACAGATTCTTGCATGACGTCTTGTCTGTACTAACACTCCCTGAGATGCATCAATTAAGATGACTGCTAAGTCTGCAAAAGATGCTCCTACGGCCATGTTTCTTGTATATTCTTCATGTCCCGGTGTATCTGCTACGATAAAACTTCTTTTTTCTGTTGTAAAGTAACGGTATGCAACGTCAATTGTGATTCCCTGTTCTCTCTCTGCCATCAATCCATCAAGTAATAGGGAATAGTCAATCTTACCGCCACGGCTTCCGACTTTACTGTCTAACTCTAATGCTTCTTCTTGGTCTGTATATAATAACTTGGAATCATATAAAATATGTCCGATCAGTGTGGATTTTCCATCATCCACACTACCGCAAGTAATAAATTTTAATAATCCGATCATCTTAGAAATACCCCTCTCTCTTTCTTCTTTCCATGCTTCCTGCTGCTTCATTGTCAATAACTCTGGTTGTTCTTTCTGAAGAAACCGCACTTAATGTCTCATCAATGATCTCATCAAGTGTTGAGGCTTTTGACTCCACTCCTCCAGTTAATGGATAACATCCAAGGGTTCTAAATCTTACACTCTTATGTTCAATCTTCTCACCTGGCCTTAATTTTAATCTGTCATCATCGACCATGATGATATTTCCGTCTCTCTCGATGACTGGACGTTCTTTTGCAAAATATAATGGAACAATATCAATTTTTTCGCGTTTGATATATTTCCAGATATCTGTCTCTGTCCAGTTAGAAATAGGGAATACTCGAATGCTTTCTCCTTTTTTGATCTTAGAATTATACAATTTCCACATTTCCGGTCTCTGATTCTTAGGATCCCATGCCTGATTTTCATTTCTGAAAGAGAAGATTCTTTCTTTTGCACGAGATTTTTCTTCATCACGGCGACCACCACCGAAGGCCGCGGTAAATCCATATTTTGTTAACGCCTGTTTTAAGGCCTGAGTTTTCATGATATCTGTGTATGCAGCTCCACTATCAAATGGATTGACTCCCTGTTTCACTCCGTCTTCATTAATGTATTCTATCATGTCTAATCCGTATTTCTTTGCTGTATCATCACGGAATTTGATCATTTCTTTAAATTTCCATGTTGTGTTTACATGTAAAAATGGAAATGGTGGTTTCTCCGGATAGAATGCTTTTAATGCTAAATGTAACATAACAGAGCTGTCTTTTCCGATAGAATATAACATTACCGGTTTTTCACAAGAAGCAGCTACTTCTCGGATAATGTAGATTGCCTCTGCCTCCAGCTGGTCAAGATGTGATAATTCGCTCATTTTGATGTCCTCCAATCTAATACTTATTTGAATCTTTCTTGTTGATCTCTATGGTTTGTTCTTCTCCAGTATATTTTTTAATCTTCCAGAGAATGGTATCTTTACTTTCATTGACTGTCATTTCACTTCCCATGCCTCCGATATCGGCTCCAAGGAAAAATGCGATGGCTCCTGTTTTACATTCTTTTAAGCAGGATGTGCATCCCCAGCAGTCTTTTGGATATTTGATATATGCCTTTCCAGTTTCATCGGTTTTTATAAGACTTCCAGGACAGACATCTAAGCATCGCTTGCATCCAACGCATTTATTTTTATTAATTCTGATGCTCATATTGTTCATCCTCCTTTACAAGTTCACGTAAAATTACTTGAATCTTACCATCCACTTTCTTTGTATTGACATATTTTTTCCAGTCATCACTCTTTTGTGGATAGTCAAGATTCTCTGCAAAAGAATGCCATCTTGTCTCTTTTCTTGCCTTTAGATGTTCGATCAGAGTCAGACAGATTGTTAATCGTTCTTTTAGCTCGTAGTAGAACATCAGCTCATGGTAATCTTTGGCACTTAACTGTCCGGATAATGTGATCAGGTTATTGATCTTTTCTTTTGCAAGGTTTAAGCAGTTTTCATTAAACTGATAATGACTTGAGATTCCACCTGCATAGGCATCCATGACTTTCTGCATGGCTTCTTCCATCTGCTCGATCGTAAAAATGCTGTCTTTGTCTGATAAAATGTGATTATATTCTTTTACTTTATCATCTAATAACTGTTCTTCTTTGGCATCTGTTGTATCAAATGTCTGGGTTTTTAATTTCTCTACGATATCCAGTGCCGCTATCTCACCTTCTACCAAAGCTCCTGTCACATATTTCTGTGGACATCCTCCAGCAACATCTCCTGCTGCATACAGCCCATAGATCGTTGTTTCTCTCTTTGTATTGACCCAATAGCCGCTGGCAGTGTGTCCACCGACGATATATGGTTCAGTTCCTTCGATTTCCACATTTTGTTCGCTTGGATCTTTGCCTTGCTCAATCCATTTGAGAGTCTGGCTTGGTGCCATATTTAAATATGCTTTTTTAAGATCGGTATCTTTTTCTTTATCAATTCCTTCGGTTCTTAAGTAACAAGGACCTCTTCCTTCTAAGTTCTCCTGTGTTGTTCCATAAACACGCTGGGATGTCGTGATTCCGTATTTATCTTCATAAATTTCGCCTTTAGAATTGACCTGTTTTGCCCCGACTCCCTGAGCGATCGTTCCGGTTGGTGCGATCGTGTCTTTACATCTTAATGCAATAAAACGCATCTCAAAAGTTGTCATCTCTGCTCCAGCATCAATTCCCATCGCATATCCGGCTCCTGTATTAAATGGTGGATACCACATCTTATGTCTTGAGAATCCCGGATTGTTTGGCTTATAAAGTCCTGCTGTCCCGCCAGTTGCACAAAGGACTTTCTTCGCACGGATCTCGTAAGCTGCTCCATTTTCCATATGGAAACCGAAGGCTCCTTTGATCGTATTATCTTCCACGATATAATCGGTGATATTTAAATGATTGATCACTTCGACATCATTTAACTGATTTACTGCATCTGCTAAAATCGGTTTGATATTTTCTCCATTGATCTTAATGTTTCGGTTACCTCTGGCGACATATTCACCATTTTCATCTTTTAAGATGACCAGTCCTAGCTGTTCCATCTTTTTTGTCACTTCATTTAAGCGCTCTGACATCGTAAGAAGCAAGTCACCTCGCACGATCTCATCGGCATCTTTTCTTGCATAATCAACGTAATCCTGAGGTTTTCTTCCTTTTACGATATAAGCATTGATTGCGTTAACTCCGGCTGCTAAGCATCCGCTTCGTTTAATATTGGCTTTCTCGGCGATGACGATCTTTGCATCACTTTTTTCTCTGATGGTAAGTGCCGCATAACATCCAGCCGTTCCGCCGCCGATGATCAACACGTCGGTATGTATGATCTGTTGTTTTGTAATTTCCATGATCGTTCCTTTCTCAAATATTGATTAAATATAGAAGACATCGCCTTCCTGCATTTCTTTGTTCTCTAATAAATAAGTTTCTTTATCGTCAAATACATATAATCGATAGATCAAAACATCAACTTCTTCTCCAACTTCTACTCTGTCTTTTTCCAGAGAGCGTTCTGCTGTGACTTTGATTCCGTTGATATTAACGATCACATCCAATCGGCTTCCACTAAAGATTACATCTTCGACGATTCCTTTTTCTGCCGCACTCATGTATCGTTTTAGCTCACCTTTTTTCGCTAATTCAAGGAATTCCGGTCTGACGATCGCTTTTTGAGCATTTTCTATTTTTTCAAATCCTTTTAGGGATTCATAATTTTCTACAATGGATGATCTTCCAACAAACTGGGCTACAAATGGTGTTTTTGGTGATTTATAAATCTCTAACGGACTTCCCATCTGTTCGATCTTTCCATGATTTGTAATTAAGATCTCATCGGCTACTTCTACCGCTTCATCCTGATCATGAGTCACGAAAATGCTTGTAATCCCAAGTTTTGATACCATTTCTTTTAACCAGAGACGAAGTTCAGATCTTACTTTCGCATCAATCGCTGCAAATGGTTCATCAAGCAATAATACCTGTGGATTTGGTGCCAATGCTCTTGCAAATGCAACTCTTTGTCGCTGTCCACCAGATAACTGGTTTGGATAACGATTTTCAAGTCCGGATAATCCCGTAAGTTCTAATAGTTCAAACACTCTCTCTTTGATCTGTTTCTTTGGCATTTTTGCAATTTCTAATCCAAAAGCGATGTTATCAAAGACTGTCATATAACGGAATAATGCATAACTTTGGAAGACAAATCCAATGCCTCGTTTGGCTGCCGGAATATCGTTCACACGCTTTCCATCAATAAAGATATCTCCTGCATTTGGATTTTCAAGTCCTGCGATCATTCGAAGCAATGTTGTCTTTCCACTTCCACTTGGTCCAAGCAATGCTGCAAGTTTTCCTTTTTCAATCCCAAAACTTACATTGTCTGACGCCCGGAAGTTTCCGTATTGTTTATAGATATTTCTCATTTCTACATACATTTTATCTTCCGTCCTTTCCCTGTTGTTTATCCTGTGAGCGGTACCATGCGATATTTCTTAAGATCAGTACAATGACTGCGATTAATACTAAGACAGATGATACTGCAAATGCTGCTGTGATCGATGACGATGTTCCTGACATGTATAAAGCATCGATTTCCAATGGTAAGGTAAATGTCTCACCTCGTGTTTTGGAAAGTGCATTGACTGCACCAAATTCTCCTAATGCTCTGGCACTACATAAGATGATTCCATAGATCAGTCCCCATTTCATCTGAGGAAGCGTAATTTTTCGAAAGATTGTAAATCCACTGGCTCCCATTAGTGCTGCTGCCTCTTCTTCATCTTTTCCCTGTGAATTTAAGATCGGTATGATCTCTCTTGACACAAATGGAAAAGTAACAAAGATCGTTGCTAAGATAACTCCTGGAATCGCAAATGCAATTCGGATGTTTGTTCCAAAGAAAGAATTGATCGCACGGATCGCTGGATATGTCCATCCGAGTCTTCCAAATGTCATTAAGAATGCAAGTCCTACGATGACTGGTGAAATGGAAAACGGAATATCGATCAACGTTGCTAACACCTGTTTTCCTTTGAAACTGAATTTTGTTAATAAAAATGCTGCCATGATTCCAAAAAATGTATTGACTATAACTGCAATTAATGTTGCTAAAATCGTTACAAATAGAGCACTTTTTACATAATCTGTTGAAATCGCATCGACATAAAATTTAAATCCTTCATTTAGCGAATTTGTAATAACAGAAAATAATGGTAAAACTAACATGAGGATCATAAATAAAACACTGACCGTAATCAGGATGATCTTTGTTCGTTGTTTTCTTTTTTCAAACTTCTGCTGTTCATTCATGATCTTCCTCCTTACTGTGCGTTCACTCTTCTTGCCTGTCTTACCTGTATGATATTGATCACAAATAACATCACAAAGGAAATGATCAACATGATAAGAGCAATTGCAGTTGCACTTTTATAATCGATATAGTTTAATTTCTGCATGATCACATAAGAAATCATCTGTGTATGTTCTTTGGCACTGTTTCCTGAGATATAGATCACACTTCCGTATTCTCCAATTCCTCTTGCAAATGCCAGTCCAAATCCTGTCAATAATGCTGGCCTTAATTCTGGTAAAATAACCTTGAAAAAGGTTCTTGTCGGTGTTGCACCTAACATATAAGCTGCTTCTTCGTACTGGTCATCCATTTTCTCAAGTACTGGCTGAACTGCTCTTACGATAAATGGAATCCCGATAAATACAAGTGCGATCAAAAGTCCGATCCTTGTATAGGAAATCTTAATCCCAAAGTGTGCAAAGTATCGTCCAATCATTCCATCTTCGGCATACATTTTGGATAATGTGATGCCTGCAACTGCGGTTGGTAATGCAAACGGAAGTTCAATCATTCCATCCATTAACCGCTTCCCTGGAAACTCGTATTTTACAAGCACCCATGCGATGATCAGTCCAAATACCACATTGATCAATGCTGCAATAAAAGAGCTTCCGATACTTGTGATAAATGCATTTCTTACGGTTTCTTTTGATATGAGTGTAAAGAATTCATTCGGTGATAATTTTAATGCATAAGCAAATACCGATGCTAATGGGATCAGAACGATCAGTGATAACATCGTTACGGTAACTCCCATCGTTAATCCAAATCCCGGAATGACTCTTGCTTTTTTCGCTTTTTTTAATATATTGTTCTCGTTATTTGTATTGCTCATCTTCATTCCTGCCTTCTTAATTGTTCGTGTAAATCTTGTCAAACAACGCTCCATCTTCAAAATATTTCTTATAAGCCTGATCCCATCCTCCAAAATCACTGATCTTATATAATTTCATATTCAGATTAAATTTATCTTTATATTGTTTTAAGATTGTCTGATTGGATGGACGGTATCCTTCTTCGGCTGCAAGTTTCTGTGCCTTATCACTGTAGAGATATTTTAAATACTCTGTGGCGATCTTCTTTGTGCCGTTGACGTTCACATTGTCATCGACAAGACTGACACTTGGCTGTGCTAAGATACTGATACTTGGTGTAATGATCTCATACTTGCCTGGATAGTTTTTCACTGTTTGTAAGGCTTCATTTTCCCATGCGATCAGAACATCTCCTTTTTTATTCTCCACAAATGTTGTTGTAGAACCTCTGGCTCCCGAATCCATGACCGATACATTCTGATATAATTTTGTCAGAAATTGTTCTTCTTTTTTCTGGTCGCGATAGGTATCAAGTGCGTATCCATAAGCTGCTAAGAAATTCCAGCAGGCTCCTCCACTGCTCTTTGGATCTGGTGTGATAACTTCAACTCCTTTTTTGACTAGGTCATTCCAGTCTTTAATATTTTTCTTATTTCCTTTTCTTACTAAAAAGACAATTGTTGATGTATATGGTGCAGAATCATTTGAAAATCTCTTCTGCCATCCTTTGTTGATCAATCCTGTCTGCTCGATCAGTGAAATGTCATGTTCTAGGGCCAGTGTCACAACATCACCATTACTTCCTTCTACGACTGATCTTGCCTGACTTCCAGAACCACCATGGGACTGTATCACTTCTACTTTCTTACCATATTTGTTTTTATAATATTTAATAAAATCTTTATTATATTTTTCATAAAACTCTCTTGTTGGATCATAGGATACATTTGTGATCGTAAGATTTTCTTTTTTCTTACCTCCGCATCCTGCTATGGAAACCATGAGAATCATACAGAGACAGATCAGCATCATTTTCTTACTAATATTTATTTGTCTGGTTCTTTGTTGTCGTATTCTCATCGTTTTTTTCTCCTTTGTTTTGATTACATACTATTTCTGTATGTTTTATATGAATTGGATTATAGAGAATTTTTGTATACATGTCAATAAATATTGTTATAAAAAAATATAATACCTAATTCAAAGATTTTTTTATTACATGAATTTTTACGAAAAAGAGCACGAAAAAAAGACGTTTCAACATATATCTTCTATATGCCAAAACGTCTCCTATTGCTTATTATTTCATGTATTTTTGCAGATTTTTCTTTTGTTTGTCACTGATCTGATAGAAAGTCTGCTTTCCATCTTTATCTTCAATGCCAATCACTGTTTTATCTCCAAGAAGTACTTTTGTTAACGTACCACTTGTATAAAAACGATACTCATCCCATGAAGTTGTATCCTGCGCGGCATCTTTTCCAGATAACTTTTTTGCTTTCCTAACAATCTTAGAAACTTTGATCGCTGTATCATTAAATTTCATTTTTTTATCTGTTACAATGATCTGTGCATCAGCAATTCTTGCTGCGACATTGCTGTAATTCTTCTGCTCTGCGGCATCGATCAGCGCATCTCCAACGGTTGAAGCACCATTATATGCATAGACATTCTCTGGAATCTCATCAAACACAATATAGCTGTCGCCATATACTTTGAACTCGAATGTTGTGTTATCTTCATCGATCAATGCATAAGAATAACTTTGTTTATACTGCTTCTCTACATCGGTTGGTGTAATTCCGATCATTCGATTGCATCCTGTCACAATCTTCTTTACATATTTGCAGACAGGAATATTCGTTACTGCAAAGCTCTGATTCTTGATCGTATTCGTTGCAAAATCAACTTTAATGATCCTGCTGTCTTTCACTTTGCTTTTGTACTCTGCAATCTTTTGGTCTCCGGAAGTTGCATGAATGGCTTTGATCTTCTTATTCAGTGAACTTGTTTTTTTCTTTTCTTCTTTTAACTGAACAGACAGTTTATCTCTCTCATCCTTAAGACTCTGATAATATTTGGATTCCACAACCGAATCTTTTGACGGCTTAAAACATCCTGTCATCATCACACTGCTCATTACGATAACTGCTGCTGTCAGTATATATTTAGCACCTTTCATATGGTTTCCTCCATTACAGGCCTTATCGTTTTTCGGCAATTTCTCCTGCTTTTTTATAGATGCTGTTTGGTGCGATACATCCACGTACCATAGACAATGGATAAATATTTGTATCATGCCCAACAATAGACCCAGGATTCAGGATTGTTCCACATCCCACTTCAACGCGGGAACTTAAGATTGCTCCAATCTTTTTTCTTCCTGTTTCAATCTTTTCCTCTCCATTTTTGATCACAACATTTGTCTTGTCGGATTTTACATTCGATGTGATAGATCCTGCTCCCATATGAGATTTATATCCTAAAATAGAATCCCCAACATAATTATAATGAGGTACCTGAACATTATTAAACAAAATATCATTCTTGATCTCTGTAGAATTTCCTACCACACAGCCTGCACCGATCAATGCATTTCCTCTGATAAATGCTCCTGGGCGCACTTCTGTATCTGGTCCGATGATCGCTGGCCCATTGATCGTTGCTGTCTTAGCAATTGTTGCACTTTTGGCGATCCATACGTCTTCTTCCACCTGATCATATTCATCTGCTGATAATGTTGGTCCAACTTTCAGCACAAAATCTTTGATCAAGGGAAGAATCTCCCATGGATAAGTTGTCTGTTCAAATAATTCTGTTGCAATTGTCTGATCTAAATCCTGAAAGAATTCTTTGTTTGTTAATTCTACCATCTGACTTACCTCTTTCTGTTCTTATTATTTGTTTCAATCCACGGTCGGTAATTTTATCGAGTCCGACACAACATATAGATTCCTTACTTAATCATTTGAAATCCAACTCAATCGGACAGTGATCTGATCCCATCACATCTGTTAAGATCTTTGCATCACTGATCCGTTCTTTTAAACACTCTGATACAATGAAATAGTCGATACGCCACCCTGCGTTATTCTTTCTCGCATTGAAACGGTAAGACCACCAGGAATAGATTCCTGTCTGGTCTGGATATAAATAACGAAAGGTATCGATAAATCCATTATCAAGAAGTGTACTCATCTTTTCTCGTTCTTCATCTGTAAAACCAGCATTTTTGCGGTTTGTTTTTGGATTCTTAAGATCGATCTCTGTATGGGCAACATTAAGATCGCCACAAAAGATCACAGGCTTTGTCTCCTCTAACTTCTTCAGATAAGCAAGAAAATCCTCTTCCCACTTCATTCGATAAGACAGTCTTGCCAGTTCACTTTGTGAATTTGGTGTATACACTGTAATAAAGTAATAATCTTCAAACTCCAGTGTGATCACACGTCCTTCCTGATCATGTTCTTCGATTCCAAGACCATAAGAAACGCTGATTGGTTCTTCTTTCGTAAAAATACCTGTTCCTGAATATCCCTTCTTCACTGCATAATTCCAGTACTGATGATATCCTGGAAGCTCAAGATCAAGCTGCCCTTCCTGCATCTTACTTTCCTGAATACAGAAAATATCAGCATCTGCCTCATTGAAAAAATCTAAAAATCCTTTCTTCACACATGCTCTGATTCCATTGACATTCCATGATATGAATTTCATCTAATTTCCTCCACGTCTCTTGTTATAAAAAAACATAATCACTCCTGCTGCAACGATCACACAATATCCGATAAAGCTCAACAAATCTGGAAGCTGTCCAAAGAACAAAAATCCAAGAACTGCCGAAAACATGATCTGTGT
Organism: Anaerostipes sp. Marseille-Q3525; assembly: GCF_018223505.1. Lineage (NCBI taxonomy): Bacteria > Bacillati > Bacillota > Clostridia > Lachnospirales > Lachnospiraceae > Anaerostipes > Anaerostipes sp. Marseille-Q3525. The sequence continues at coordinate 13,451 of NZ_JAGTTT010000012.1, read as the reverse complement.
GTAATCATAAACAGAAATCTCTCTTGCTGGTGCATAAGTATAAGCTGCTGTGATACCGAACTGTCCACCTGCTGCCGCAAGTCCTGTCAATAACAGGAAGATCATCTGCTGTGTAGAGATTGGATGAAAATCAACGATCAGATATGGAACACATGCAAGCATGGAAAATGTTGAGAAGAAAAATACGATCATTGGACCTTTCTCTCCTCGAAGTCCTAGTTTTCTTACACAGGTGTATGCAAAACCTGCACACATTCCTCCGGCAAAACCAATAACTGCTGCTGGTGTTACTCCAGTCGCAAAACTTGGTTTCACAATAAATAAGCTTCCGACAAATGCTGCAATAACGCAGGCACACTGTGTCGGTGTAATCTTCTCTTTCAGTACTAAATAAGAAAATACGATAACAAAAAATGGCGATAACTTATTCAGACTGGAAGCATCTGAAAGCATCAGGTGATCTACCGCATAAAAGTTGCAGAAAATACCTAAGGTCCCAAAAAGGGACCTTAGAATAAACCAATGCAAATTTCTTTTCTGAATCTGAATCTTTTCCTTACTGCGAATAAGCATCACAAATGCGATGACTGATGCAACTAAATTACGGAAAAAACTCTTCTCAATCGATGGAAGATCCCCAGCCATCTTTAAAAACATTGCCATTAGGGCAAAAGAACAAGATGACAGTATGATGCATAAAATTCCTCGATTCTTATCTTTCATAACAAGATTATACTCTTGAAGAATATTCTCCAGTTCTTGTATCGATCTTTAACGTATCACCTTCGTTAACGAATAATGGTACCATTACCTGCGCACCTGTTTCAACGATACATGGTTTTGTAGCACCCTGTGCTGTGTTTCCTTTTTCTCCTGGTTCACATTCTGTAACAAGTAATTCTACAGAAATAGGTGGTTCAACCTGGAATGCATTTCCTGCGTGGGAAACGATTGTAACGTTCTCATTCTCTTTTACGAATTTTAAAGAATCTCCGATAACATCTGGTCCTAATGCGATCTGATCAAATGTTTCGTTATCCATGAAGTAGAATAATTCTCCATCATTGTACAGATACTGCATCTCTTTACGTTCGATATGAGCGTTTTCAAATTTTTCTGTTGGACGGAATGTTTTTTCAACAACTCCACCGTTCTTGATATTTTTTAATTTACAACGTACGAACGCTGCTCCTTTTCCAGGTTTTACATGCTGGAATTCGATAATCTGGTAGATGTTATTCTCGAACTGAATTGTTAATCCATTCTTAAAATCTCCTGCTGTAACCATATTATAATTGTCCTCCTTAAATTATATCTTTTTTTATTTTATCTTAAATCCATAGTTGAATCAACTATTTATTTGCTAATTTATAGATTTCGTATATATCATTCTCATTACAAACCTTAAATGATCCAATCGTTCTGGTTCCTTCATAAGAACATCCATGCGCCATTTTCTTCACTTCTTCGTCTGTTTTTAAGCCGATCTCTGTTGCTTCGCTGAAACTTGTCGGCATATCAAGTGATGCAAAATATGCGACTGTTTTCTTGATTCCTTCCTGAGCTGCTTTCACATCGTCTGCTTCTTCAACATTCCAGACTCTTCTTGCATACTGGGCAAATCTTGCTGGTTTCGCATCATATACATAAGCTGCCCAAGCGCCCCACACAGTAGATAAACTTGCTCCATGTGCAATGTCAAACTTCGCACTTAACTCATGTCCTAACTGATGAACTGCAAAATCTTTCTCAGCTCCAAGACCTGTGATTCCGTTATGTGAAAGGCTTCCTGCCCACATGATCTCACTCATCGCATTGTAATCATGAGAGTCTTTGATCGCAACAGCACCATTCCTGATCACGGTACGAAGTAATCCTTCTGCGATCTCATCTGTCAATTCATTATTCTCTGTCTGAGTAAAATAACGATCCAATGTATGCATCATAATGTCTACAACCCCACATCCAACCTGATATTTTGGTAATGTGTATGTAAGTTCAGGATTCATGATCGCAAATGCCGGACGATTAAAATCTGTAGAAAGTCCTCGTTTGATCTTAGTATCCTCATTCGTAAGAACTGCTGAATCACTTGTCTCACTTCCGGCTGCTGCCAGCGTAAGTACAACTCCGACTGGAAGGGATTTCGTAACCGTCTGCTTCTTAGACCAGAATTCCCAGATATCTGTCTCTGGATTGGCAGTTCCATGTGCAACAGCCTTTGAAGTATCAATGACACTTCCACCTCCGACTGCCAATACAAAATCTGTTCCAAACTCAATGGATTTCTTTACTGCCTCTCTTGCAAATGACAGCCTCGGATTCGGTTTTACTCCTCCGATCGTCATATAATCAAGCCCAGCTTCCTGTAATGATGCTGTAACCTGATCTAACAGTCCGCTTCTTACAACACTTCCTCCACCATATACAACAAATACTTTGGTTGCTCCAAGGCTCTTAGCAAGCTCTCCTGCCTGTTTCTGAGTCTCTTTACCAAAAATAATCCTTGTTGGTGTGTACTGAGTAAATCCATGCATTGCTTCTTCCTCCATCTGATCTTGAAAATGATATATATGTTTCTTAGTTATCGTCTCTTGTTAGCTTTACGACGATCTCTTCAGCAATCTCTTCTACTGTCTTATGATCTGTATTCACTACAACGTCTGCAGCTGCTTCGTATTTTGGACGACGCTGCTCCATCATATTAGAGATAAACTCTGTATTCTTATTACCACGTAATAATGGTCTGTCATCACTGTCTTTGACACGCTCTAAGATCACTTCTGGTGATGCTGTTAATAAAACAACCTTTCCATTCTTCTTCATTTCTGCAACGTTCTCATCACGAAGTGCGACACCTCCACCGCAGGAAATGATCTGATTGTTCTTCTTCTGAAGTTCGATCAACAGGTTTGTCTCACAGTTTCTGAAATATGTCTCTCCATATTCTTCAAAAATCTTATTGATAGACATTCCTTCTTTCTTCACGATCTCTTCATCCATCTCTACCTGTGGGGATGCAAGGATCTTACTTAGATATGTAGAAACAGTACTCTTACCTGCTCCCATAAATCCGATCAATAAGATGTTATGTGTAAATAATGTCTTTGCCTGAATTCTTCTGCTATTTTCTACAATATAATTGAATATATCAAGAATCTCATCCTTATAGGTATTCTCATCCACATGTGTGAGCAGCATCTTACGCTGTCTCTTTTCCTGTTCTGGCTGAAGGATTGGCAATCCGTTCTCTTTCTTGTAGACCATGATCTCTTTGATGATATCCATTCTCTCTTCTAATACAGAGACAATCTTCTTATCACACAGATCTAATCTCTCTCTAATCTCTTCTAACTGACTCATCTTCTTGTTCTTTCCTTTTCTATACTAAATGTTCCCATACTTCTCAGATAACAAAGTGTGGTCTTGTTCAGTATATCATACATTCCTGTATTTTTTCAATTCATTGCCTTCATAATTTAGGCAAATTCACTTTGCTTTGTGATAAATGAAATAAAATCTTTCACAACCGGTGTCAGATATTTATCTTTCTTTAATACAAGATAAATGTATCGTTCAATTTCTGGTGATATAATTGGGCGGATACAGACATCCATCGTATCAAGCAGCGGAATCTTTGGCACGATCGCAATTCCAAATCCTGCTGCGACAAGTCCTGCAACCGATGAATCTTCTTCTCCTTCATATGCAATTGCCGGCTGTCTTTTAATTTTTGAAAAGTAACTGTCGATTACCGGTCTTAATCCACTATTTCTTGTAAAATACACATAATCATACTCAACCGTATCTATAAGATCGATCTCTTCTTTCTCTGCCAATGGATGTCCTTTTGGCGTGATAAGAACCAATTCTTCCTGTCCTACCGGAATAAACTCGAGTTCATCCTCTCCTTCTACATAAGAAGAAAATGCGAGGTCATATTTCCCATCCTTTAATTCTTCTACGATTTTTTTCGTTGTTCCCTGTCCAAAAGAGAATCTGATATGATTTTCTCCTTTTTCTTCAAGATAGCTTTTGATCAGATTCGGAATAAAGTGACTTCCCAGTGTAAAAATATACCCCATATCAATAAATCCGCCGCTGATTCCTGAAGTTTCTGTCAAAACTCTTCTTCCTTCATCCAGCATATCAAGAGATTGTTCTACATATCGTAAAAATAAAGCTCCATATTTTGTTAATTTTGCATTTCTTCCCTGTTTTTCGAATAATTTTACCCCTAATTCACCCTCAAGACATGAAATTGCATGACTTAAACTTGGCTGTGTAATTGACAGCATATCAGCAGTTCTCGTATAGTGTTCTTCCTTTGCTAATGCCCGAAAATAGTATAAATGATTCAAATTCATAATCTATGATCTCCCAATCCATAAAATTTATTTATAGATAGTATACCACATTCTTCATTGCATTTATATATTCACTTTGCTATAATTATTCTTAGAAAACTATTAAACATATTGGAGGATCATAATTATGGCAGCAAAGAATTTCCGTAAATTATTTGAACCGTACACAGTAAAATCTATGACATTAAGAAATCGTATTGTCATGACTCCCATTGGAACAAATTTTGCTGAGCATACCGGAGAAGTAAATGAGAGAATCATTGATTATTATAAACAGCGTGCAAAAGGTGGAACTGGTCTGATCACTATTGAAGCAGCAAGCGTTTATTCACCACAGGGTGCAAGCGGTGCTTATCAGCTTCGTATTGACCATGACAATTACATTCCTGGTCTTTACAGATTATGTGAAAGCATTCATGACTGTGGGTCTAAAGTCAGCATCTTATTAAACCATGCTGGATCTGCAGCCAATGGTAAGATGACAAACATCCAGCCAGTATCTGCATCTGATATTCCATCAAGAGTTGGCGGAGATATCCCAAGAGCTTTAACAACAGACGAAATTTATACAATCGTTGACAAATTTGCCGAAGCAGCAAAACGTGCAGTTACAGCAGGATTTGATGCTGTTGAGATTCAGGCTGGACATGGTTACTTATTGAACCAGTTCTTATCTCCAACAACAAATGACCGTACTGATGAATTCGGTGGATCTAAAGAGAATCGTGCACGTTTCACTACATTAGTATTAAAAGCTGTTCGTGAGACAGTTGGTGAAAATATTCCTATCTTCTTAGGAATCAGTGCTGATGAACTTGCTGAAGGTGGTAACACATTAGATGATACATTAGAGATCGTTGAATATTTCAAAGATTATGTTGATGTATTTGATGTTTCTGCTGGACTTACATGTTCTATCCAGTACCAGTATGATGCAGATTACCTTCCAGATGGATGGAAATCTTATATGTCAAAAGCTATCAAAGAAAAGACTGGAAAACCTTGTCAGACAAGTGGTAATATCCGTGAGCCAGAAGTTGCAAACCGTATTCTTGAAGATGGCGAAGCAGATCTGATCGCTATCGGACGTGGACTGATTGCTGATCCTGAATGGGTAAACAAAGTTCAGTTTGGTAACACAGATGATATCAATCGTTGTATCTCTTGCAACAATGGATGTACAGCAACATTAGGTGATGAACCTATCCGATGCAGCATTAACCCTGCTCTTGTTTCAGGTTCCTTATATAAAGACAAGAAATTAAAGAAACCATGTAACGTTGTCGTTGTCGGTGGTGGTACTGCTGGTCTTGAAGCTGCATGTACAGCTGCTGAAGTTGGATGTGCAACTGTTCTGATCGAGAAGTCAGGAGAACTCGGTGGACTTGCCAGACGTGTAGGAAAAATGCCTAACAAACAGCGTCTTGGATATTTCCCACAGTACTTAGAACGTCGTGCGATGAAACTTAAGAACCTGTTTATCTGTAAGAATACAGAAGCTTCTATCGAATTTATCGAAGGTTTCAAACCAGATATCGTTGTTAACGCAACAGGATCCGTTCCTCTTCTTCCAAATATCCCTGGATTAAAGGAGAACTTAGAAGCAGGAAATGTATCTACGATCTTTGATCTGGTAGATCACGTAGATTCCTATCCAGGAGATTTATCTGGTAAGAAAGTTGTTGTGATCGGTGGTGGTAACGTAGGACTTGACGTTGTTGAATTCTTTGTTCCTAGAAAAGCTGATGTAACAATCGTTGAACAGAAAGCACATTTTGGTGAGAACCTTGACTTTATTACTAAGACTGGTTCTATCGAATTCATGAACAAGAACAAAGTAAATCAGTATCCTAATGCTTCTTTATTAGAAGTAAAAGAACACAGTTTCGTTGTAAGACACGACTATAAAGATCTTGAATTAGACTTTGATTATGGATTTGTATGTCTTGGAATGCAGTCTGCAACTCCTTCTCTTCAGGAATTATACAACCACTTCATTTATGAAGGTGTTGAAGTACTTAACATCGGTGACAGTGCTCAGACACGTCGTATCATCGAAGGCGTGAAAGAAGGTCGTGACATCTTAGTTGCATTAGAGCGTCAGGATTTTATCTAAAAAGTTTTGATTTAAAATAAAATAAATTAACATAAAAATACAGGTTAGAAACTTAAAATCTAGCCTGTATTTTTATTATATTCATTTTTAGTGTTTTTTCTTACGATATTGCCATAATACGATCTTCTCAAAATAACGCTTTATGACGATCTGAATCTCTTCTTTCGGATTCATCGGTGTTACAAGAATACTATGTATACCTGTTCTGTTTGCTCCATAAACGTCTGTAAACAACTGATCTCCAACGAAGAATGTATTCTTCTTATCCGTTCCCATCAATTTCATTGCTGTCTCATATCCTTTGATCGATGGTTTATTTGCTTTGTATACATAATGTTTTCCACCGACTGCCTTGCAGAACGCTTTCACTCTTGGTTCTTTGTTGTTACTTGTAAAACAATACTGCATCCCAATCGCATCCAGTCTCTTAAATAACTTCTTTGCACGTTCATCTGCTGGTGCATTGTGTGGTACTAACGTATTATCGACATCGAAGATGACTCCTCGATATCCTTCTTTGTAGTATCGTTCGAAATCAATATCATAAGTACTTCTGATATCTTCGGACGGGTAGAATTTCTGAAACATAATTTATCTTCCTTTTTATATATTCTTTTTTACATTATCCTATTCATTTTATAATACGTTTTTGCAATTGGCAAGAGAAACTATAGGCATGCAAAGAATCTGTGCATAATTTTTCAAAAATCTATGCACAGATTGTATCTTTTACTGATTTTCTGTATTTTTTAATAATACACCATATCTTAAATTGACAAATAATGCTAATAACACACCAATTGCTGTAATTACGATGTTCATAACAATAACGTTTGTAGATGTCATCTTCGCAGCTGCTGTTAAGATTGTGTAGTTACATAAGCTTGATGCGATCATAACCAAACTTGTGATCGTTCCTTTGATTTTAGGGAACAGGTCATTTACAACGGCTGTAGCCATCTGAAGTACACCACCTGCTGCTGCATATCCAATCACGAATGCTCCAACGTAGCAGATCATAGGTGTCTTGATCATATAAACTAATGCTAACATTACAAGAGAGATTGCTGGGTAGATAACCAGGAATCTTACCTGTTTGAATTTTGTGATCAATGCACTTGTTACGAATAATGCTACCATTGTACCTGCAGAATAGTATGTCTGCATAACAGATACGTTCTGAGACGGAATTTTCGCAATTTCAGTACCAAATGTCTGAGCACAGTTTAACCATAACTGGAATGTAGCTGTACTTGTGAATCCAATCAGGATTAATGCAACACTTTCAACAGAAAAATGTGCATTCTTTAAATTGTTGATCAGTGATTCTGATTTTCCACTTTCAGAAGCTGCTGGAAGTGGTGCAAAAATACATAATACTCCAAGAACAGCAATGCAAATTCCTGCTACAACTGGAAGCATTAAGTATGACATGCTTGTTCCTGCTACAACACCTAAGAAGAACGGCATTAATAACTGTGCAACAGAAATAAATAATTTGATTCCCATCGTTGCGATTCCTGTGTATTCATAGATAATCTCTGCTACTGCAGGATATGTTGCTGTATCTAAGAATGAGTTTGCAATACCACCAAGAACTGCTGCGATATAAGCAATTGTTGTATTTGGTGAGAATGCGATTCCTACTAAGAATACTACATAAGATGCGCATCCAATAATCACGGAAAAACGTCTTCCTAATTTATCAGATAAAGGTCCTGCAAATGGAAGGGAGATTAAACGTCCCAGTCCTAATGCTGCTGCGATAGACGTTACTGCCATAACATCTTTTAATCCCCACTGGCTTGCGAGCATTTCTTTTACTACCTGCTGACTTAAGATTGAGCACCCGATTCCATGAATGAAATAATTCAGGTACAAGATTAAAGCACTTGGTAAATATTTTTTATTCATTTTTAATTCCTCTCGTTGGCTATATGGTTATGATGAATCCTATTTATCTTCTCCTCTGAAGATCTCACCCATTGCTTTCACTGCTAATGAATATGCGGATGCACCCATTCCAGCGATCATTCCATGTGCAACTGGTGCAATTACAGAATGAGATCTGAAATCTTCTCTGTTAAAGATATTTGACATATGAATTTCAAGAATTGGGCATTCAAGAATCTCTAATGCGTCATGAATTGCATAGCTGTAGTGTGTCCATGCACCTGGGTTAATGATAACTCCATCATATTTTTCATAAAATACTTCATGAATCTTGTCTACCATTTCTCCTTCATGATTTGTCTGGAAATTATCAACGATAATTCCTTCTTCTTTTGCTGTTTTTTCAATTAATTGATTAATTTCATCTAGTGTAATTGTTCCATACTGTTCTGGGTCTCTTTTTCCATACATGTTATGATTTACGCTATGAAGCATCATTACTTTTTTCATTATTTTTCTCCTATTCGTTCTCTAACCAAGGTTTTTTCTCCAAAATCTCATGCAGTACATCATTTTTCGCACCGATCACTTCGATGTGGATACCGCTTGGAAGTTTGATCCAGTTATGCCCCTGTGGAAGTTCTTCCACTCCAAGAGCATATGCTTTTTCAAGTACTTCTTCTACATTATCTGTCATGATTCCAAGATGATCTGCTCTTCCTTCTACGTTCTCAAAATCTGTTTCTTCATTTAACTGAATTCCTGCATGAAGCCAGATTTTTCGATTGGGAGCCTCACCAAGAATCATTCTGACCGGCATATCAAATACTTCTTCAAAAAACTTTACATGCCATTCAATATCTGACACCTTAAGTGCCATATGTTCCAAATAAGAAGCCATACTATCCTCCTGTTATTTCTTAAGAGATGGTTCATATTCTAATAAAAATTTCTCAATTCCTTTTACACATGTAACCAATGTCTGATTGACTGGTGTTGGAATTCCAAATTTCTTTCCCCATTCCACAACAGAACCATTGATAAAATCAATTTCTGTTGGGCGTTTTAATTCAAGACTCTGTAAAATAGATGTCTTGAATGTTCCTGGAAGTCCTTCACTTGCTGCATACCAAGGGTATTCTGGATCCTCAGATTTTAATTTAACTCCTGCTGCTTTGGCAACATCGATTCCTTCCTGAATCGCAGCAACGGCTGTTTCTTTGATATATTCTTCCTCATAAAGTGGTCCGTAAGGAAGTCTCGTGATACCACAAAGTGCTCCTGCTGCCACATTGATCAAAAGTTTATCCCAGATCAGTCCTTTGATGTTATCACTGACTTCACATAATAAGCCTGCTTTATTAAATTCATCACAAACGGCCTGAATTCGATCTGTGATCTCTCCTGTCAGTTCTCCGATATATGTGTATTTTCCTTTGACTCCGGCACTTACATATCCAGGGCTTAATAATCTTCCGCCAACATATGTTTTACCACTGATCACATTGGCTTCTCCAACAACTTCTGCGATTGTCTCTTCATTTCCAAGCCCATTCTGCAGTGACATAACTAATGTATTCTCACCGATCACATTTGTCTCTTTTAACTGGGAAACTGCTTCTTTTGTTGCAAATGATTTTACTAAAACAATGACAAGGTCCACAGGTCCAATGCCTTCTGCAGTTGTTCTTGCATCAACTTTTACATACCAGTCTTCTTTTTCGTCTGTCATTTTCAGACCATTTTCATTGATCTTATCAATATGTTCTTTCCACTGATCAACAAAGTATACTTCAGATCCACCCTGTGCAAGTGTTCCACCAATCGTACTTCCAAGGGAACCTGTACCTAACATACAAATCTTCATAGTTCTTTTTCTCCTTCAATATAAACTGCAGAAATACTATTTATCCTCTTCTAATGGGAAGAATTTTAAGATATGTGTTGCTGCTAATACGATATCTCCATGCTGATTGAATACTTCCAGTTTAGAGAATGTCTTATTTGTCTCTTCTTCGATACGGTCTACTGTGTATTTACATGTTAAAGTATCACCGAAGAATACTGGTTTGATGAAACGTAATCTGTCATATCCATAAGATGCACTTGGAACTGGAGATTTTACCTGCTCCTGAATCTTTGTTGAAGCTGTACATCCGATTGCAAATGTTAAAATACCATGTACGATTCTTGTTCCATACATTGTTTTCTTCATGAATTCTTCATTAAAATGCATCTGGCTGTAATCTGCTGTGATGCCACCGAATAAATATACATCTGTTTCTGTGACTGTTTTTGTAAATTCTGCTGTGTCTCCTACATGTAATGGAATTTCTACTTTTTTAATGTTACTCATAATCTTGATTCTCCTTTATATTTTGATTTTGTTAGGTTTTTATATTTTATTTGAAAGACTGATTCATGAATTCTTCACGAATGTTCATCTTTTCGTCTTTAAAGATTCGCTCATCCATCTGTTTTAACTCTTTGGAAATGATCGGCTTAAATCCCATCTGTGCAATGATGTCTTTTTCAACATCAATTCCTGGAGCTAGTTCTGTTAATACGACCCCTTCTTCTGTTAGTTCAAAAACTGCACGTTCTGTGATATAAACAACTTTCTGCCCTTGTTTTAATGCCTGTTCTCCGCTAAATGTAATCTCTTCACATTCTGGAATCATCTTTTCAAATCTTCCTTCCTGTGCTACTTTGATCTGACCATTTCCGACTTCAGTTTTCAAACCACCAGCTCGTAATGTTCCACAGAGAACAACTTTTTTAGATCCAGAGCAAATGTTGACAAATCCGCCAGTTCCCATGATCTTTCCATTAAACTTATGCACATTTACATTTCCTTTGGCATCAAGTTCTGCAAAACTTAAGAAGGCAACATCCAGTCCGCCACCATCATAAAAATCAAACTGTGCCGGCATATCCATCAATGCTTTGGAATTAATACTTGCTCCAAAGAAGATTCCCTGTGCTGTTGCTCCTCCAACTGGTCCTGTCTCTACCGTTAAAGTAAATTCTTCACCAACGCCTTCTTCTCTTGCAACGGTTCCAATTCCATCGGCAATTCCAACTCCGACATTTCCAACATTCCCAGGTCCGATTTCCATTAATGCTCGCCTTGCAACGACTTTTCTCTGGTCTAATGGAAGGGATGCATTGTCATCTTCCTCTGCAATATAATCTCCTGTAAAGAATGCATCGGAACCATTATATAACTGTTCCTGTTTTTCATTGATCACAACGATATCTACTAAATATCCCGGAACTTTTACCTGTCTTGGATGAATCGTTCCTGCTTTTACCATTCGTTTTGCCTGTAAGATGACAAGTCCACCATTGTTATGGACCGCCTGTGCCATCGCAAGAACATCAACATATGTGATCTCATCTTCCATGGATGCATAACCATCGCTGTCAACCGTTGTTGCACGGATAAAGCAGACGTCCAATGGAACAGTTGGATAGAATAAATATTCTTTTCCATTCAATGTTGTATACTTGATCAGATCTTCTTTGGTCACATCATTTAACTTTCCACCCTTTTGTCTTGGATCTACAAATGTGTTTAATCCAACATGAGATAATAATCCAGGCTGTCCAGCTGCCGCTGTTCTTAACAGCTGTGCCATGATTCCCTGTGGAAAATTATAAGCTTCGATCTCATTTCGCTCTGCCATCTCTGCAAGTCTAGGTGACTGTCCCCAGTGACCACCGATCACTCGTTTTACAAGTCCTTTCTTTGCAAGTGGTGACATTCCTCGGTCATTTCGATCTCCTAATCCAGTGGCATGCCAAAGTGTCAGATCTTTTGGTTCTCCAGTTTCTTCGTATCTTTCACTTAATGCATGAATCAATACTTCTGGATCAACAATTCCTCCACCAGCTCCACAGATTGCTACGCTGTCATTATCTTTAATATATGTTACTGCCTCTTTTGCTGTCATTACAGGAACTTTTGTTCCTTTTCTTTCTGGTTTTCTCATCTTTAAAACCTCCTGTTTTCTATACTTAAATTCTACCAAATATCTTGTTTTTTGAAAGAATGTATCCTGTTGTACTTTATAACTATCTTGTTTTATTTTTATGGTTAATATATAATAAATGCATATATAATGCTAAATTTTAAAATTATCTTGTTTTATTATGAAATTATCTTGTATTTATAGGAGAAATTATTATGTTTTTAGAAGAATACCCACAGCAGACTAAACCACCCGTTTTTGAAAATGATCAGTATGCAAAGATTACTCGTCTGTCCCATACTTACAATAATCCAAACTGGAGTTATCAATACCACCTTCACAAAAATGAAACAGAATTTATTTATATTGCAGGCGGCAAAGGAACGTTCAGCATTAACACAAACTTTTATCATGTCTCCAAAGGCGATATCCTGATCGTAGAAAAAGGAGCGATCCATTCTCTGATTTCAGATAAGGATGCTCCTCTTGACTGCTGGACTTGTGCCGCATATGATTATAAACTTTGTGACCGGATCTATGTTGGCTTTATGCTGCCTGCAAATGTCTGCCCACATATGAAAGCAGGGATTCATGAGCCATTGATCCAGTCTATTTTTCATGAACTTAATCTGCTTCGTACTTTCCCATCCAACACAAGAATCTCTACTTCTGATATCTTAGGAACTGCTCTTGTTAATATTTATTATGAGATTTTTCGTGAGAATCCAACGATGGAACGAAGAAAAGATTCTTCCTTCGCACAGAATATTTTGATCTATGTCAATGAAAATTATAACAAAAAAATAACTTTAAAGCTGCTTTCTGAGCATTTTCATATCAGTGCCGATTATATCAGTCATGAATTTCGTAAAATCTATGGAATCTCTCCGATCAATTATGTGATCGACCGCAGATTAAACGATGCAAAATGGCTGCTGATCAATACCGACAAATCCCTTGTCTCTATCTCTGAAAAAGTTGGTTATGAAAATACCAGTTATTTTTCTAAATTATTTGAAAAGCGGATTCATTATTCTCCCCTTGAATTTCGTGAAAAATATAAAAAATAATCTATATTTTTGCATACAAAAAGAAGCATGT